>DGRU01000168.1:20936-21585 GCA_002390025.1 Lachnospiraceae bacterium UBA4380 | reverse complement strand
TCGCTGAAAAATACGGCAACGGGACTATTTTCATCACTAACCGCCAGGGCGTCGAGATTCCCGGCATCAAGATGGAAGATATGGATGCCGTCAACAAAGAGCTCCAGCTCATCATTGACGATTCCGGCGTCAACCAGGAAGAATTCGAAGGCGGCTACCCCGCAGCGGGAACAAGAAACGTCGTCGCCTGCCCCGGCAAGCGCCTCTGTCCCTTCGGATGCTATGACACCACAGAGTTTGCAAGGAAGATGGACAAACTCATCTTCCCCAACAACCTGCACATGAAAGTCGCCTTCACCGGCTGCTCCAATGACTGCGGCAAAGTCCGTATGAACGACTTCGGCATCATCGGTATGACCGAGCCCCAGTACGACCCCGACCGCTGCGTAGGCTGCGAACAGTGTGTCAAATATTGCAACAAACGCTCCGTCGGCGCCCTCAAAGTTGTCAACGGCAAGATTGAGCGCGACACCAACCTCTGCATCGGCTGCGGCGTCTGCGTCACCTACTGCCCGACCCGTGCATGGACCAGAAGCAAAGAACACTACTTCCGCCTTGTCCTGCTTGGCCGCACCGGCAAACAGAACCCCCGCCTCGCCGAGGATTTCATCAAATGGGCCGACGAAGAGAGCATCCTCAAGATCGTCAA
>DGRU01000168.1:0-20855 GCA_002390025.1 Lachnospiraceae bacterium UBA4380 | reverse complement strand
TACATCGACAAAGAAGCCATCGAAGGCAAAGAACACATCGGCTACATTGTCGACCGCGCAGGCTTCGAGACCTTCCTCAAATACGTCATGGAAGGCGTCGAACTTCCCGACAAAGCCGAAGTCGCCACCCGCATCTACTGGGGAGGCAAGAGATATGACAGAAGTAATAACTTGAAATAAAAAGCTACTACTTAAATACGCCAATGGATTTCTGAGCCTGGAGACATGCTTGCATGTCGACAGGTAAAGAAATTCATTGGCGGACTGCGAAGCAGTCGCCCCACCCCCATGAGCAAAACACATGCTGTGTGCAGCATGTCCATACCGCATAAGCGGGATGGTTTTGCGAATGAGCGGGTGGGGCGATTTAAGTAGTAGCGGACGTTACCATACGCAGGTAATATGTAAAAATATCCTCGGATGCGTGCTCGCACGTAATCCCGGGCTTGCTTTTATTTGTCAAGCGGCGTAAGCCGTCACTCCCCACATGAGCAAATCCTGAGTGGCTTTTTTGCGAAGGATTTGCGAATGCTCGTGGGGAGTGCCTGCGCATGGTAACGAAATCACTAATTACTGCGAAGCAGTCGCCCCACCCTCATGAGCAAAACACATGCTGCCGTGCAGCATGTACATACCGCGTAAGCCGTCACTCCCTTACTCTCAAGCCGGCTGCAGTCCCAGAACCTCTGCAACATATTTTTCGGCTTCCTCTTTTTCAAGAGAGAATCTGGCCATAATCTTTCCGGTAATCTCCACAGGCGTAAGATGCATTTCATCACGATATAGCTTTATGGCTCCGATAATCTCACCTTTTGCCATACCTTCTGCCCTGCTCGCCGCCTCTACTCGATCTAACCACTCATTCATATTATGAACACCTCCCTCCCGGATAATTTCTTTCTGATTCAGGACATCCTCAAAGCGGGTGTCGTCTGTCATTATGCTGAGTAGCTGCAGGACAGCTTCGACATGTTGAAGCCTTTCGGGACTTGGGATATATTCTCCATTCTCCCGCATCTGTATAAAGTAATCCACTACAGTTCTAAAATCACTGTGAAAATGACTAAGCTTTTCTCTCGACAAAAAAGCAATCTCGAAGACATTAATCTTAATATTTGACAAATATGGCTTTATGATTTCAGGGACAGGGACAGTATCATAAAGATCAACCTGCTTTCCATCGAACAACAGCCCGTTTACGATGTCTGCAAATACATCATTAAAAGCAAATAATATTTTTTCTGAGACATCTTTTCCATTCATTCTGCCATCTCCTTCTCAGTAATATATTTCTCAATAAAACATGTTTGATTCCTGGCTCCCGAGGAAAATCCCCACCTTTTCAGAAATATATTTCTCAATAAAACATGTTTTCAGTAAAACTTTGTTAAGCTTACAGATTAAGAAAAAGATGGCGCTTAATATTCAATGGTTATCTCAGAACATGATCGAATGTACGAATTAATCCAATTATAACTCAAATATAACTGGATTTCCATAATTGCGGTAAACGAGAATTTGGTCCGTTTTCAAATGAAAAAACATTCATCAATTTCAGCCATCATATGTATCGCAGGACTGAGTATGATAAAATGGAAAGGACTGAAAAAGGATTGCCCGCAAAAGAAACATCAGGAGGGACATTATGAGAAAACTGAAATTCGGAATGGTCGGCGGCGGCAATGGAGCCTTTATTGGGAACGTCCACCGGCATGGCGCGGTGATGGATGATTTGGCGGAACTGGCTGCCGGGTGCTTTACCAGAAATCCGGAAAAGAATCTTGAAACAGCCAGACAGTGGGGGATTCAGGACGAGAGCCGCGTCTACGCCAATTACACAGAGATGGCAGAGAAGGAGTCTGTCCGCGAGGACGGCATCGACTTTGTTTCCGTATGCACACCCAACGATACACATTTTCCGATTGCAAAATGTTTTCTGGAGCACGGCATCAATGTGATGTGTGACAAACCGCTGGCTCTGCGCACCGAGGAGGGTATGGAACTTAAGCGCATCGCAGAAGAGAAAGACCTGCTGTTTGGTGTCACCTACACTTATACCGGCTATACCATGATCGAGCAGGCCCGCCAAATGATCGCTGCAGGAGAGATTGGAAAGATCCTGACGATTGTTGCGGAATTTCCCCAGGAATGGTTGCTCGTGCAGATGGTCAGCGACCGCTCCGACCAGGCTACCTGGCGCATGGATCCCAAACGCAGCGGCCCCTCCGGATGCTGTGCAGACATAGGAACTCACGTGGAAGCTCTGATCGGACACATGACAGGCCTGAAACTGGAGCGGGTTCTTGCCCGTTTCGAGCGCCTGCCCAAAGACAAACAACTCCCGCTGGACAATAACGTACAGATCATGCTCGAATATGAGGGCGGCATCTCCGGACTCATCTGGTCCTCTCAGGTCGCCATCGGTAATGAGACCGACCTGCGCGTCCGGATTTTCGGAGACAAGGGAGCCATCGAATGGCAGCACAGGGACTCCCAGCGTCTCTTTGTGACCAGGATCAATGAGCCTGTGCAGATTTACACGCCCACCCGTGACTACGACACAGACTCCTGCAGAAGCCTTTCCCGGCTTCCGTCCGGCCATCCGGAAGGATTTTTTGAAAGCTTCGGCAACCTCTACAAAGGTTTTTGTACATCTCTTTTGAAAAAGAAATACGGAGAAGACCGCGGAGATTATCCTTATCCCACTATCGACGTGGGAATCGAGGGGCTGAAATTTGTCGATGCCTGCCTCAAGAGCAGCAACAGCGGGAACATCTGGGTCAGCCTCGACTAAACTTTGAGAACCCGCAGAGAACAGTGCTGGCAATGATAGGATGACCAGCCCGGAACAGCAGTAGGATCGACATCAGAACCCGCAGAGAACAGCTATCTCATTGTCATGAAAATTGACACAGAACTGCATCAGAAAATGACATAAAGTGCCTGAATCACAAATGGCGCAGACACAGTGTTTGCGCCATTGCCTTTATTCGCTTATAATCAGAGAGTAAGTATGTCGTTGCCGTCATAGATTTTATCCTAAGAGTTTCGTCTCTCGGTACGGCCAAAATCACTTGTTCCAGGAAAAATATTTCAAGGAGAATGACTATGGCAGAGATTATCGATACATTGGAAATGATTTTTAAATACTTAGTTGAACTATGTACGACAGGCCTGGAGCTGGCCGGTATCGTCGTCCTGGTCTCGACCGCTTTCATTTGCTTTATCAAATGGCTTCGCCGCGACAGAGAGAACATCCGTCTCGACCTTGCCCAGGGAATTGCCCTGGCCCTGGAATTTAAAATGGGCGGAGAGGTCCTGCGCACCGTTATCGTCCGCGAGATGGGAGAGCTGCTGGTCCTGGGCGCGATCATCCTTCTGCGTGCCGCCATGACATTCCTGATCCACTGGGAAATTGTGAACGAGAAAAAAGAAATGAAGGAAGAGGCCAAAGCCCGCGCAGCCATGGCTCGTGCCAAGGGCAAAAAGCCTGCCAGGAAAACGCCGGCAGCCGACAGACATTCCGAAGAGACGTTCATAGACGATGAAAAAGGCGATGATGCAGCGGATTATTACCATGAAGTGGAAATGACCTATGAGGACAATTTCCGAAGGCCTTCCCTGGGGCGCCATGCATCTCACAATGAAGAGTAAAATACATGCATAACATGTATATACAAGCACAACAGGTATTTTCAGCTGAAACAGGCATACCGGGCATTACAGACAAAAACGGTTATATTTATTCAAAAAAATATACAGTAAACAGGTATACCGGGCATTACAGACATAAAGCAGGCATATTTAGCAAAATATATATTCAGCCGAAACAGGCATAATACAGGCGTAAAAAGTAAAACAGTTTCAGACAGGAGAAGACAGACACAGGTGCGCTCTGAAAAAACTGAGAAAACCGGGAAAACTGCTATAAGGGATATAACTGACAGAACTGACAAATACGGGAAAGGCCCTGTTTTTGCGGCAGTCTGCGGCATCAAAAACAGCGGAAAGACCACTCTGACAGAAGGGATCATCCGCACACTGACCGCCCGCGGCCTCAGGACCGCAGTGATCAAGCATGACGGACATGAATTTGAATGCGATATCGCGGGAACGGACAGTTCCCGCTTTGTCGAGGCGGGCGCCTTCGGGGCGGCCGTTTTTTCAAGAGGACAGATCTTTGTACGAAAAACGGGTAAATATCCGGACACGCAGGATACAGCCGGTACCATCAGGCTGCTCAAAGAACTGACCGGCGCCTTCCCCGAGGCGGATATCATTCTGGCAGAGGGATTGAAGGGGCTCCCCGTCCCCAAGATTGAAGTCGTCCGCAGCGCCGTATCGCATAAACCCGTCTCCAATCCGGAGGGACGCTTTCTGGTCGTATCCGACCTCTCCGAGGCACAGATCGGAGAGAGGACCCTGCCCTTCGAGGATCTGGAAGGCATCGCCGACGAGATTCTGCAAAACGCCTGCCGCCTGGATTAAGTACCATGCAGAACAAAATAACCATCCGGAACAAACAACCGGTTCATATAAAAATTAACTGACATCACCAAGCGACTGACATAAAAAAAGGAACCAGGAAAATGGGATTTCGATGTGTAAACTGTGGAGGAAATATTGTTTTTGACATTGATTCGCAATCAATGAAATGCCAGCACTGCGGCTCGATGATCCCGCCCGATCAGTTTGAGGTCAAAAACAGCAGCACCGGAGAGGACATTTCCGAGTCTGAGCTGACCCTCTTCACCTGCGGAAGCTGCGGCGCAGAACTGCACGGAACTCAAGAGTCACAGGTGGGATTCTGCCCCTACTGCGGAGGCCAGAGCCTTCTGCAGTCCAAAAAGGGCGGCAAATCCATGCCCGAGAGGATCATCCCCTTTCAGGTGTCAAAGAAACGGTGCTCGATCCTTTTTGACAACCATACAAAGAAGGTCCGCTACCTGCCGAAAGAACTACAGAATGCCGCCCACCTGCAGAACTTTACCGGCATTTACATGCCCTATTATGAATATGATGTAGAGCTCGGCGCCTCCCATATTGTGGGGACCAAGGTCGTTGAGAGCACGCCCAAGTACGACCTCGTCAACACCTACAGCATCGATGCTTCCGTGGACGGAAATTACTGCGGCGTCCCATATGATGCCAGCAAATACTATGACGACGAGATCGCCGCCCGAGTCCTTCCTTTTGACATGAACAAGGAACAGCCCTTCAGGCCGGCCTATCTGTCAGGTTTTTACGCCGACGCATCGACAGTACCGGCAGAGACCTACTACGAAGATGCTGAAAAAACCGCCTCCGCGGATATCGTGGATGAGGTTGGCAGACTCGTCAAAAAACAGGACGGCATCAAGGTGGAGACCGCATCTTCAAGTGTAGAAGCACGGACAAGGGGATATCACAGCACCATGTTCCCCCTCTGGTTTCTGACCTGGCGCAAGGGCGGCCGCGTCGCCTACGCCGTCGTGAACGGAGAGTCCGGCAAAGTGGTTTCCGATCTCCCCGTGGACATGAAGTCCTTCTCCCTGGGATGCGCAGCGATCTCCGCAGTCCTGTTCCTGATCCTGGAAGTCATCGTCCAGACCACACCCCTGATCACGTCTCTGATCAGTCTCCTTGCCGCGGCCCTGATGGCATGGTCCATCCAGAGCAGCACAAGACGTATTTTTGAAAAACAGACCCATATAAAGGACAAGGGATGGACCGGCCTCAAGTCCCCGGCGGTCAAAAAAGAGGACAGCTTCAGGCAGCGGTCTTACCGGAAAGCCGGAGAATTAGGTGAGAGATTTCTGAACATTTTGCTGAGCCTTGCGGTCATTTCCTTTTCCGCCTTCTACCATCTCATGAATGTGATTTTATTCTCCAAAATTGCAGCAATCGCGGCAGTCATCGTCCTCGCGGTGTGCGCCGTCAAGGTTCTGGTATGGCAGAAATCCATTCCCCAGTGGCAGCCGTCTTTTGCGATCCTGGCTGTGGGGGTGGCAGTGATCATCAATACAGTGATCGTCTTTATCAATCCGGTGAACGATCTCTGGTATTACCTGGGGGACACAGCCTGCATCCTGATCCTGGTCGCCGCATCGGCGGTCATGCTCAATGTCTATAATATCGGTACGACACGTCCGCTTCCCCGTCTTTTCGACAGAGAGGAGGTGCGCTGATATGAAAAAAAGAATACCCGCACTCCTTGCCGCAATAATCCTCTGTGCCGCATGCATGAGCTGCCTAAGCTGTATCAGCTCTACAAACTGCATGAGCCTGACCGGCTGTACAGACAGTAACGCAGAAAGCGGTACAGGCGGCACAGACAGCTGCCCGGACGGACTCACAGACGGATTCACGGACACCTGCGCAGACAGTGGTAAAGGCGGCTTCACAGGCAGCACAGAATTTTCCCTCCTGAAACCGGTCCAAGTTATGGCCGCAGCAACGGATGAAAATGCAGCAGCTGGCAAAACTGTCGCAGCGGATGAAACTACTGCAGCGGATGAAACTGCTGCAAACGATGTAAACGAAGGAAACGGCGGAAAAGGCGGAGCCACTGAGACTGCAGGCACACTCCTTGTCGTGGATGATGCCCACCTTCTGTCAGAAGAGGAAGAAGCCCGCCTCATTGCCGACTATTCCGTCATCACCGAATATATGGGCGCTGCTTTTATCAGCACATATTTCTCGCCCTTTACAACCGCACAATTTGCAGAAAAATGTGCCATTGAATATTTTCAGGACGACCCCGCTGTCCTTTTCCTGATCGACATGGATAACCGTGAGATCTACGTTTACGCAAACGGCAAAGCGCAGGATACGATTTCCAGAGCGGACGCCCGCGCCATCACGGACAATATTTACAAAAGCGCCTCCCGCGGCGATTATTATGAATGCGCGGACGGCGCCTTCCGGCAGATATATGCCAAGTGCACCGGACATGAACTGGCCCGCCCGGTCAAGCACATCACCAACGCCCTGATCGCAGTGCTCCTCGGCGTTTTGATCAACTATTTCATCACGGTCTTTTCACGGATCCCCAAAGCCGAGCGCCGCACAAAAGGCGAGATCAAAGCCAGTGTATCGAGCCAGATGGCCCATTTGCCGGGCATTTCCCTGGGTGCGGCCATTTTCCTCAGCAGCGTCAAGCACTACAAGAGCAGCAGCTCAGGCGGCAGCGGCGGAGGAGGCGGCGGCCACTCCGGAGGAGGCGGGGGCCACAGTTTCTAAGTTTAAAAAATATCCGATGCTATTTTTTAAGACTCAAAGGTTTGTACCGCACGGCGGCCCAAACCTTTGCGGATCCTTCACCGTTTTCGCCTCCGCGAAAACGCCTCAGGGTGCCGCTCTGACGAGCGGCATTGTAGGAAAAGTATATGTTCCCGTCGCGCAGAGGCGCTCCGGCGTCAATGTAAGGAGATATAAAATATGACAGAGCAGGATTTCACCCATTTTGACGAGAGCGGCAGAGCCAGGATGGTCAACGTGGGTGACAAGGAGATCACAAAGAGGACAGCCATTGCCGAGGGGCGCGTGCTCCTGAATCCGCAGACCTTTGAAATGGTCAGAAGCGGCGGTATGAAAAAGGGCGACGTGCTGGCGACGGCCCAGATCGCAGGGATCATGGGCGCCAAGAGGACGCCGGACCTCATCCCCATGTGCCATCCCCTCTTTCTGAGCGGCATTAAACTCGACCTCACACTCAACGAAAAAGACCACGCGGTTGAGATCCGGGCCCAGGTCTCCTGCGAGGGACGCACCGGCGTCGAGATGGAGGCCCTCACCGCCGTTTCCACCGCGGCACTCACTGTCTACGACATGTGCAAGGCAGTTCAGAGAGATATGGAAATCACCGGCATCCGCCTTGTGCAGAAGACCGGCGGTGTGCACGGCGATTATACAAGAGAACAGAAACCGCTTTAAAAAAATGCAGATAAGCAGTAGAATAATCTGCTGTAAGAAAACGAAATAGCATGCAAAACCTGCACAAAATAATGCGGTATTCCGCAGAAAACTGCTGCGAAGTAAACGAAACAGCATGCAAAACCTGCCGCGTGACCATGCAGTCCGCTGCAGAATCCGCAGCAGGATATTTCCGCGAAAAACGTAATAAAAACGTAATTTAGATAAATATCGGAGAAAACTATGTCAGTAAACAGGACTATGATGCAGTATTTTGAATGGTACCTGCCCAACGACGGACTGTGGTGGAAACGCTGCGCCGCCAAGGCAGAGAGCCTGAACGGGATCGGTATCACGGATGTCTGGCTTCCGCCCGCCTATAAGGGAACATCCCAGGACGACGTAGGCTACGGCGTCTACGACATGTATGACCTTGGCGAATTCGACCAGAAGGATACTGTCCGCACCAAATACGGCACCAAAGAGGAATATCTCGAGGCGATCCGGGCTTTCCACGATAACGGGATCCGGGTCTTCGCAGATATCGTCCTCAACCACAGAATGGGCGCCGATGAATGTGAGGATGTTGTCGCCGTATCGGACTCCGCCGAGGACCGCACACAGCAGGTCGAAGAACCCCACGTGATCCGTGTCTGGTCTAAATTCACCTTCCCCGGCAGAAAGGGCAAATACAGCACATTCACCTGGGATCACACACATTTTTCCGGGACAGACTACGATGACCTCTCCAAGGAGCAGGGCATGATCTACCGCTTCAAAGGCAAGGAGTGGAATGAGGACACGGATCCGGAGAAGGGCAATTTTGACTACCTGATGGGCATGAATGTCGACATGAGCAATCCTGTCGTCTGCGAGGAAATCCGCAAATGGCTTCTCTGGTATATCAGGGAGACCGGGATTGACGGACTGCGCCTCGACGCCGTCAAGCACATCAGCTTCAGCTTTTACCAGGAGCTCCTGCAGAAAGTGCGCGCCGAACTCGGGAAAGACATCCCGGCAGTGGGAGAGTACTGGAACACAGACCTCGGACGCCTCATCTACTACCTCGACGCAGTTCACCAGGAGATGAGCCTGTTCGACGTCGCCCTCCACTACAACTTCTTCAATGCCTCACAGGCGGGGCGCGACTACGACCTGCGCCAGATCTTTGACAACACCCTTGTCAGAGAGAGGCCCGGGTACGCCGTGACCTTTGTGGACAACCACGACACCCAGTACGGCCAGGCACTCCAGTCCTTTGTCGCGGACTGGTTCAAACCCATCGCCTATGCCATGATCCTCCTGCGCGAGAGCGGAACCCCCTGCGTCTTTTATTCCGACTACTACGGAAATCCCGTCCAGGACCGCCCGCTCGTTCCCAACCTGGGCAAGATGATCAAAATCCGCCGCGGCTATGCCTACGGCGAACAGGAAGACTACTTTGACGATCCCCACATCGTCGGCTGGGTCCGCAGAGGAAGCGAAGACCACCCCGACTCCGGCCTTGCTGTCGTCATCAGCAACACAGATAACGGCGAAAAACGCATGTTTATGGGCAAACAGCACACCGGCATCGCCTTCCGCGACGCCCTCGAAAACTGCCCCGATCCCGTCGTCATCGACCAGGAAGGCTACGGCACCTTCGCCGTCAGAGGAGGCGAAGTCTCCATCTGGATCCACGAAGTCGGCTTCGAATACATTGTCGTCACAGAATGAGCCACCAGGTGGGACGGCCAGAACCGTCCCCAGTGTCCCACGAAGAGGGGTTAAGGAAACATGAACACTACATCCCATCCCGGCAGCAGCCCTTCAGAAAACCCCGCTGGCGCCTGCTGCGCGGTCCTGCTGCGGGGCGGCAGGAGCCGGCGCATGGGCCGGGACAAGGCCCTGCTTCCCTGGAAAGAGAGTACTTTCCTGGAAACGATCGCGTCAGAACTGGACTTTCTGGATGAAAAATACCTCTCCGTGGCAGCTGACGGCAGCAACTCCGATCAACAAAACCTCACTGCAGCGTCTGAGGCCATTACACAAGGCACCGGCCCCGATCAGGACAAGCCCGCCCCGGCGGCAGAGAACAGCAAAAAAGGTACCGTTCCCGATCAGGACCGCCTCCCTGCAGACTGGATCCGCCTGCCGGACCTGATCCCGGATTGCGGCCCGCTGGGCGGCATCTATACGGCTCTGCACACATGTAAGGCGGAGTGGGCTCTCGTTGTGTCCTGCGATGTTCCCGCTGTCAAGCGGAGCTTCTTCACACTGCTCCTACAGCAGCGCGGCGCCGATGCGGACATCATCTACCCCCTCACACCGGACGGGCGCATGCATATGACCTGCGCGCTCTATAGAAAGACAATCGCCCCGATCCTGCGCCGGCAGATCGAAAAAGGAGACAACCGCCTCCGCATCCTGCCGGATTTATGCAGGGCGAAAGCAATACGGATCGAAGAGCCGGAGCTTCTCCGGATGATCTCAAATATCAACACAGGCGAGGAATTCCACAGGATCCTCACTGAATGAGACCCACATAAACCATTAATAAATGCGCGTCATTTATAGTCGGGCATCATCGATGCAGAAAGGGGTGTATAATCAAATGTAAAAATCCCTTCCGGAAAACAGGTTAAATTCCTGCAGCCCGGAAGGGATTTTTAAAAAGGGATTTAAAAAGGATTAACGAAAAAATCGATTATGCCAGATCAATCAAGCAAATGTGGGATTTCCCCCGTTTGCCTTGTCCTCATCGTTGAGATCTACGAGGACGGGCTTGCCGAACATGCCTGTCTTGATTGCATGTGTGGCCTTGGGCTTGTCATTGCCGTTGATAACGGGGCTCACATTTTTAAAATTAGTATCATCGGTCATAACGGCATGCATGGCAGCGGGGCTGTCTGCGTATCCGCCGACATGGAGGTGCTGGGTGTTAAATCCGCCGGCGACCTCTTCAAGATTCTCTTCATTCAGCTTCTCATTCAGCTTCTCATCGATCATTCTATCTTTCATGATTCTATTCTCCTTATAAACCATATTCGAATTCGATCTATTCAACTTGGATTCGATCTACTCAATTTGAATTCAATCTACTCAATTTGAATTCAATCTACTCAATTTGAACTCGATCTACTCAACCTTTAGGGATTCTTCCGGGCTCTTGTGAAAGCCCCGGAATATTGAAACCATTCCGGCAGCAGCATGCCTGCATCACTTTGCCGCGTCCGACTGCTTTGTTTGATTTCTTATGCGACCATTATAGCTCTTTTAAAGTCACAGTACTGTCACATTAGTGTGATTTTTTTATGAACGATTTTTCCCAATGATTGCTTCGGGAAAATTTGCCAATAATTGCCCTGGAAAATTTTGCCGATGAACGCTTCAGGAAATTATACCATACCAATAATTGCCTCGGGAAATCGCCCTGCTCTGTTTTACGAAAAACTCGTCTGACTTCGGTTATCAATTTTTTTCCCCCGGAAAACAGTTTTTCCCTGCTTTTCTCCCTGCTCTTTAAAAAAAGAGCCTGCTGTACGCGCGTTCGACTGTATGGGGAGTATTTTTGTACTTGCGTTCTGCTATCCTGTGTGGCAAGAACGAAAATTTACAAAGAGCATTCTCCGGAAAGGAGCACGTATGTATACCATAGAGTTTTATGAAGACAAAAACGGAAAAAGCGATCTGGGTGATTTTTTACATATGCTGCATGCTGCCCACAGAGAAGATTATTACAAAGTGGCGGCATTTTTGGACTACCTTGCGGAAAACGGCTCCGACGGCGACAAAGCAGTGTGCAGGTATCCCGGGGGTGGGATCTACATGCACTGTATCAGCGGTTTTGAAACAGTACCGGAGGGGCAGAAAGAGAGGAGGTCCGCAGGGCGCAGCTTCTGCCGGGCTGGTCCGGCTGCCCGAAAGCAAAAAAAGACCGCGCGAAGGCTGTTTTCCGGCAGGCCACTGTCGGTCTGTGTCTTCCTGTACGGCCGAACCTGCAGACATGAGAGGGACGAGGAGACATATGTCCTGCTCCACCACTATTTTACAGACAAGGTTCCCGGCGGGGTTCCGCTCCTTCACATGTATCTGGCTGTCCGGGAACTGCAGGCTCACTGCCGCCTGCGGTAAGCAACTGATTACTGTCCCGATCAGGACGGTGCAGAGCCCCTGCCGCCGCCTGCTGTAAGCCGCTTATCGCAGTCCCGGTGGAGGGCGGCGGCAGAGAATTCCCTGCCACCCGCGATGAGCAAAACGCAAAGTCCACCATCGCAGTCCCAGTTGAAGGCAGTGCAGAGTCCCTGCCGCCCTCGATGAGCAAAGCGCAAAGTCCACTAGCGCGGCCCCGGTTGAAAGCGGTGCAGAGAAAGCACCGCCGCCCGGGGATTTTTGCAGAAAATAACAAATAATATTTACCGGTCGAATGTACAGTTTCTCCATAGAATGCGACTATAATATTTTTGCCAAATGCACAAAAAAGATTGAGATTCCATACTTATTTTGATATGATATATATAGAAGATATTTTATCCAGATGATCCGGAAAATACTGCTTCCGGCCATCATAACCCCTGGTGAGAGGGGAGATAATCCGAATGTGCTTCATGAAAACTTGTATCAAGTACATTCTTTAAATCATACGGAAAATCGTAATGAGAACGACGGCCGGACGGCCGCACGAAAATGTATGGGACAACAAGGAGAAACACGTATGACAACATGGACAGAAATGAGAGAAGAACTTACCATAACAGAGCTCGAAGAGCTGCTGGTTGAACGGGAGAAGACGATCATTAAAGACATGGTGCGGATCCGTGAAGAGCAGGGACTTTCACAGGCACAGCTCGGCCGTCTCTGTAAAGTCAAACAGCCGGTCATCGCGCGCATGGAGAAATCCGTTCACTCACCCCAGCTCAGCAGTATCCTGAAAATCTTGGAGCCCATGGGGTATACACTCAAGATCGTGCCTGCGCAGACGGATGAAAACTGATACCTGAAGCATCATGAATTCACTGTTCTTACAGCAAATCCGCATCAATTGGGATCAGATCGAACAGGACAGTTATCTGCGCGGTATTGATGCGATCCGCGAAGTGGAGCAGATCCCGCTGACGAATCCTGTCACCTTTTTTGTGGGGGAAAACGGCAGCGGCAAATCGACGCTGCTGGAGGCCGTTGCGGTCGCTTACGGCTTCAACCCCGAGGGAGGTACCAGAAATTATAATTTTTCTACATACGATTCGCATTCAGAACTGTGTGACGCCGTCCGGCTTACGCGCGGCGTCCGCAGAGCGGGGTGGGGATATTTTTTGCGTGCAGAGAGTTTCTACAATGCAGCGACAAAAGAAGACGAATACAGTCGCGGCCCCGGGGGGATTCCCCAGCACTACCATGAAAAATCCCACGGGGAGAGCTTTCTGCAGCTGGTGCAGAACAGCTTCCGCCCCGACGGCTTCTACCTGCTCGACGAACCGGAGGCAGCCCTCTCGCCCCAGCGCCAGCTGACCCTCCTCATGGAGATCAACCGCTGCGCTGCAGGCGGCGCCCAGTTCATCATCGCGACCCATTCGCCCATCCTGCTGGCCCTTCCGGGCGCGCAGATCCTGAGCTTCGACGACGGCCCCATCCACCCCTGCGAATACGAGGACACGGACAGCTACCAGGTGATGTCCGCCTTTATCAACCACCGCGAACAGCTCCTGCAAAGGCTCCTGGATCAGTGAATTAGGAAAAGGTCAAATCTTCTGAGTAAAGAGCAAAAAACAAAGACGAATAAAAAAACTAATTAGTAAATACAAAAAATAAATTCAAAACATAAAGCCGCAAAGCGAAAATTGGCGGGGAGGAGTTTGATTAATATTTCCTCCGCTGTTCTGGGTAACGAAGGACTCTTCAACCTGAGCCTGTCCGGACAGGGCGTTGCCGCTCTCGAGAGCAACGTTCCTGAAGAGGAACTGATCGTGGTCGACCTCGAAAACGACGAGATCAAGATCGACGGCGATATGGCGGTCTGCTGGTCCTCCAACCTCCAGTTTACCGTAGAAAAATCCACCAAGACCCTGCTTGGCTCCGCCGTGAGCGGAGAAGGCCTCGTCAACGTCTACCGGGGGACCGGAAGAGTCATGATGAGCCCTGTGGCAAATACCGATACCTGGCTGAACGCCACAATGCCCAAAAGGGCCAATGCCGCTAAATAAAGAATAATCCCGATAATGATCGATCAATCCCGTTTTATATCAATCAATCCCGCTAATGATTTATAAATCCTGTTTTTTCAGGAGGTTTCGGAGGTATCAAAATGCCCAGGAAAAACCAGCTGCAGCAGCTCGGCGCAAATACATGGATCCTCCCCCAGGAGCCCTTCAGGGACCGCCCTAATCTGGGCTATGTGCGCGGAGAAAAGATGGCGCTCGCCATAGATGCGGGGCATTCCTCCTCCCACGTCGAAGATTTTTATGAAGCTCTGGACCGGGAAGGCCTGCCCCTGCCGGACCTGACCGTGATTACCCACTGGCACTGGGACCACACCTACGGCATGCACGCAGTACACGGCCGGACCCTGGCCCGTCCCGAGACCAACCTGCACCTGCGGGAAATCGCAGAGCGCCTGGACAAAGACCCCGGATACGGCAGGAGATTTCTCAAGAGCGACCCCTGTATCATCCGGGAATATTCGGGCGGCGTCCCCCTCAAAGTCGTCCCTGCGGACGAAGAACTGCAGGGGGACAGGACCATCGACCTGGGCGGCATCAGGGTGGAACTCTGCTATACAGAATCGCCCCACACCGAGGATGCCCTTCTCGTATACGTGCCGCAGGACCGAGTACTTTTTGTCGGAGACGCCCAGCTGGGCGAATTTCCCTCCTGGTACATGGATTTTGACAAGATGGACCGGTTCAAAGAAAAGGTCAGCCGTTTTGACGCAAAGACCATTGTGGACGGCCACTACAGACCCTACAACAAAAAGGAATTCCTTCTGGAGCTGTAAAACATGATCGCCAATTACCACACCCACACCTGGCGCTGCAACCACGCCTACGGGGTTGAAAAACAGTATATCGAGAACGCGATCGAGGCGGGCCTGCAGATCCTGGGTTTTTCGGACCACACCCCCCAATGCTTCCCCAATGGTTATGTCGGCCCTGACAAGATGCTGCCCTCCCAGCTGGAGGACTACGTGGACACCGTCCTGAGACTCCGCGACGAGTATCGCGATGACATCGAGATCCTCCTGGGACTGGAGGTTGAATACTATCCGCAGATCTGGGAGAGACTCCTGCGGCTTCTGGAGCCCTACCCCATCGAATACCTCCTGCTGGGCCAGCACTACATCCACAACGAATACGAGGGCGACCGCTACAACGGAAAGCCCGGACACAGTGACGAGGACCTGCTCCTCTACTGCAGCCAGTGCAGGGAGGCCCTGGAGACCGGCAAATTCATCTACTTCGCCCATCCAGACCTCATTAATCACAGCGGCGACCCCGCCCTCTACCAGCAGGAGATGCGCAAGCTGTGCCGCTACTGCAAAGAAAAGGATATCCCCCTGGAACTCAACCTCCTGGGTGTCCGCCAGGACCGCAATTACCCCTGCGACGCCTTCTGGACAATAGCCGCCCAGGAAGGAAACACCGTGATCTATGGCTCCGACGCCCACTGGCCGGACCACGTCCTGTCCCCCGAAGTCATCCGCAAGGCAGACCAATACATGGCAAAGTGCGGCATTCCCCGCCAGCGCCTGCTCCAAAAGCTGTCACGGGGACGGTTCCTTTGACAACAGTTGTCACGGGGACGGTTCCTTTGACACCAAAGGCATGTCCTCCCCTGACAGCGACAAAGTTGTCAAAAGTTGTCAAAAGGAATGGTTCTGAGGAGTCACAAGGGACAGCTTTGATGAGCGCAGAGGAAGGTTCTGATGAGTCGCAGGGGACGGTTCTTCCTTGACTCATTTTCTTCGGAAAATGAGTCAGAGAGAACCGTCCCCGGAGACTCATCATATCCGTCCCCGGAGACTCAGACTCTCGAAGACTCGTCATTCTCATCGCCCGGTGTCCTGCCCGCAGAGCGGCATACATACTAGAAAAACATGAAGAATTTTAAGCTGAAAATCACATTTAACGCGCCGGTAACGCTGGGATTTGTCTTCCTGGCCTGCCTGGTGCTGCTCCTTGGCATGGTGACCGGCGGGGCCAGCACCCAGCTCCTGTTCATGACCTATCGGTCATCGCTGCTGTCGCCGCTGACCTACCTGCGCCTCTTCACACACGTTCTGGGCCACAGCGGCTGGGACCACTATGTGGGAAATATGGCCTACATCCTGCTGCTGGGTCCCATGCTGGAGGAAAAATACGGCTCCGACAAGGTCCTCAAGGTCATCGTCGTGACAGCCCTGATCACCGGGATCATCAATTTCGTCCTGTTCCCGGCCAGCGCCCTGTGCGGCGCCAGCGGCGTGGTCTTCGCCTTTATCCTGCTGACCTCCTTCGCGAATTTCAGACAGGGCGAGATTCCGCTCACCTTCATTCTAGTGGCGGCGGTCTTCATCGGACAGCAGGTCGCGGAAGGCCTTTTTGTCAGAGACAACATTTCCAACCTGTCCCACATTATCGGCGGACTCGTCGGTGCAGGCGCAGGCTATGCCCTGAACATGCATAAGAAAAAATATTGAGCTGCTGCAGACCCTTTCAGGAAGGCATCTGCATGGAAAAAAGACATTGTTATCAGGCAGGAGATTGGAAAGATGGTTGACATTCATATTCATGTTATTCCGGATGTTGATGACGGAGCGGAGAATATTGAAGATTCCCTGCGCATGCTGCAGACCGCGCAGATGCAGGGCGTGACATCCGTGATCGCGACCCCCCACAACAGCGCCTTTGACTACGGATTTGAAGAAGTCCGCAGGGAGTTTGCCCACCTTCAGTCGGCCATTCAGGAACGGCAGATCCCCGTCAGGCTGGGCCTGGGCGCAGAGATCCTCTGTTTCGAGAGCGATATGAACATGATCATCAAGCTTCTGGGCAACGGCACCTATCCGACCATGAACGGGACCCGCTACGTACTGGCGGAATTTTTCCCCAACGCATCAAAAAGAGCCTTTTTCTACTGTCTCCGCCGCCTGCAGCAAGCAGGCTACCTGCCCATCATCGCCCACGCCGAGCGCTACCACAACTTTGACCTGGAATCCGCCCGCGAACTGCACGGAGAGGGCTTCCTGATCCAGATGAATGTCTACAGCGTCAAACAGGAGAACTACGACCGCATCCGCAAACGCGCCCGGTCCCTCCTGGAAAACCGCCTCGTCGACTTCATCGGGTCCGATTCCCACGGCATGGGACACAGACCCCCCGCCTACACACCCGGCGTCGACTATATGCTCCACCACTATGACCGCGCCTACCTGGACTCCATCCTGCAGGGCAATCCCGCCTCCCTCCTCCACGCCTGAGACGCCCGTCAACCTCATTTGCAGGCATACAGCAACGCCCATCATACGGCTCTGACAGACCTGCAGCATTGAATACCCTGCTTACCCCAAAGACCCTACCTACCCGAAAGGAAAAAAGAATGAAAGGCACCAGGGAACTGGAAACCGCGCGCCTGCGCCTGCGCCGCTACCGGATGGAAGATGCGGCTCCCCTCCATCAATACTTTGGAACCGATGAAAAAATGTTTGAATACTCCGGATGGAATCCCTATGCGACATTGGAAATGGCGGAATCCTCCGTGCGCGAATTTATAGATTCCTACGAAAAAACATCCTTCTACGGCTGGGCCATTGAACTGAAAAAAGACCCCGCCCCCGTCTTTGCGGGCACGATCGGGGCCTATGACTATGACCCTCAGGCCGGCACCGCAGAGGTGGGCCTCAGCGTCCGCCCCGACCTGTGGGGACAGGGCATAGCCGCCGAGTCCCTCAAGGCAGTTCTAGACTACCTGACCCGGGAGGAAAAAATCCCCCGCATCAAAGCCTGGTGCGCCGCCCCCAACATCGGCTCACGGAAGGCCATGGAGAAGGCCGGCATGCGCCTCATGTCCACTGAAACAGGAGGCCTTCAAGTCGGCGGCAGGACTTACGACAAACTCAATTTTGAATACAATAACGCTTCCGACAGCACCGACCTGACCTTCCGCATGAAACAGGGCACCTTCAACTACCGCGTCGGAGCCATCATCATCCACGACGGCAAGCTTCTCCTCATGCACAACGAGGAGGAGCCCTATTATTACACCGTTGGCGGGAGAGTCCATTTCAACGAGACCACCGAGGAGACTGTTGTCCGTGAGGTCCGGGAGGAAATCGGCGTCGACCTGCAGATCGACCGCTTCCTTTTTTTCCAGGAACAGTTTTTTGACGGAAAGGTCACCGGGACCCACATCCATGAACTGGGCGCCTACTACCTCATGAAAGACAGCCCTGCCCTGGAAAACCTAGAGTGCCATTCCGTCACCGCCCGCGGCGTCGCCGAGGAGCTCCTCTGGGTTCCCCTGGAGGAAATCGGCTCCTATTACATCGTGCCCGAATCCATCGCAGCCAGGCTCACCAGCCTGCCCCAACATGCGGAACACATTATTGAAATCGACGAGCGCTGAACTCACGGTGAAATCATTGGATTCAGTGACAGCGCTGAATTTAAAACGAGAGCAGCAAACTCATAGTGAAACTGTCCGCTTTACATGAGAACGTCCTAGGAGGTAAAAATGTATGCACTTGTGACCGGCGCCAGTGCCGGAATCGGTAAGGAAATCGCCAAATATCTGGCCCTTCTGGGATATGACCTGATCCTGACGGCACGCAGCGAAGACAAACTCGAAAAGCTCCGCAAAAGCCTGGAAAAATGCTTTCCGGACCGCACCGTCCTGGTGATTCCCGCGGACCTTTCCAAAAGAAAAGAGTGCTTCCGCCTCTACGAAGAGGCCTGCGCACAGGCGGGAAAAGACAACATCGACTTTGTCGCCAACAACGCCGGCATGGGTGTCTACGGCCTCTTTCTGGAGACAGACCTGGACAGGGAACTGGACCTGATCGACCTCAACGTCACCGCGGTCCACATCCTGAGCAAACTCTTTCTGCGCGACATGGCGGAAAAAGGCCGCGGCGTCCTCATGAACGTCGGCTCCTGCGCCGGCTTTATGTCCGGCCCCACCTTCTCCAGCTACTATGCCTCCAAAAACTACGTTGTCCGTCTGACCGAGGCCATCCACGAGGAACTGCGCCGGGCCAAGAGCCCCGTCAAAGTCAGCTGCCTCTGCCCCGGCCCCACAGACACCGCCTTTAACAAAAACTCCGGCGTCACCGTCTCCGGAAAACAGATTGGCGTCGCCCAAGTGGCAAGAGAAGGCGTGGACGGCGCCCTCAAGGGCAGGATGATCGTCATCCCCGGCAAAAAGATGCCCGCCGTCGTCAAGGCCTCCAGCCTCATGGGAGAGCACCTCTCCACCAGAGTCAACTACCTGCTCCAGGTCAAAAAGGCAGGAAAATGAGTCACGAGGGACGGTTCTGATTGACTCATTTTCTCTTGAAAATGAGTCTCCAGTGACTCATCAGAACCATCCCCAGCGACTCACGAAAGGGAGCTTACCAGATTATGACGCCTGCCGAAAACAAGATTTTTTACAGCCGTATGTTCAACCTGGCCCTGCCCATCGCCCTGCAGCACCTGATGCTGGCCTCTGTGGCGGCGGCGGACGCCATGATGCTGGGCCGCGTCGCCCAGGCGGAGATGACAGTCGGCATCATGGTCGGCAACGAGCTGGGCGCCGGCAAGCTCGAGCAGGGAAAGCGCTACGGCATCAAGCTCAGAAACGTCTCCTGGGCCATCGGCCTTCTTTCCACCGCCCTGGTTCTGGCTGTGACCCCCTTCGTGGTCCGCTTTGTCATCCTCACAGATGAAGCCCGCAGATACCTGACCGTCATGATGGTCATCATGGCCATCTACATGATCGGCCGCAGCGTCAACACCATCACCATCAACGGCGTCCTCGACGGGGGCGGAGACACCCTCTTTGACATGTACTGCCTGGCAGTCAGCATGTGGGGCATCGCCATCCCCCTGGCCCTAGCGGGCGCCTTTTTCTTCCACTGGCCCGTGCTGGCCGTTTACGCCTGCACCTGCCTGGACGAAGTGGGCAAGATCCCCTGGGTCATGATCCACTTCAACAAATACAAATGGGTCCGGGACCTGACCCGAGAGCGTGAGCAGGGCTGACATAAAAGTGCCCGGGACCTGACCCGAGAGCGTGAGCAGGCCTGACAAAAAGAGTCCGGGACCTGACCAGAGAGCGTGACCAGGCCTGATATGAAAAAAACAGCAGTAGAGGCGGGATCCCCGCTTCCATAGAATTCACTCATCAAAAAAACTGTTCAACTACTTCATGAGCCGTCTTCTGCAGAGAGAACAGCTGCTATCTAACATTTGAACTGTCGAAATGTTTTATTTTTAAAATAATCAGACACTCAAAATGTAAGAAATGTAAAAATTGGATATTTTTAAAAAATGAAAAAAAGAAACAGAAATATCGTGCAGACTGTCCGCAGGGCATCTGCCCCAGAATGGAGGCTCTCATGAAACAGATCAAGTTAGGAAAAACAGGCATTGTTGTTCCCCAGAACGGCTTCGGCGCCCTTCCCATCCAGCGCGTTCCCAAAGAGGAAGCAGTGAAGATCCTGCGCAAAGCCTACAGCGGCGGCATACGCTTTTTTGACACCGCCAGGGGCTATTCCGACAGCGAGGAGAAGCTGGGAGAGGCCTTCGGCACGGGCTTTGTCAACCGGGAGGAGATCATTATCACTTCCAAGACTCACGCCAAGACTCCGGAAGTCTTCTGGAAAGATCTGGAGACCTCCCTGGGACTTCTGAAGACCGACTATATAGACGTCTACCAGCTCCACAACGTACAGCAGTGCTATAAGCCCGGCGACGGGACCGGCATGTATGAATGTCTTCTGGAAGCAAAGGCCCAGGGCAAGATCCGCCACA
>DGRU01000072.1 GCA_002390025.1 Lachnospiraceae bacterium UBA4380 | reverse complement strand
TTATGACGATATATTGCCGCCCTGCATTTCTAATGAGTACTCTGATCGTATCAGCTCCTGTCAGGGGATCACCTGCTCCGGAACATTATGTCTGACAATGGACCGTCTTTCTCGATCCGGGATCCTTACGAAGAAAAAATGACAGCCGGTTACGGCAGTTCGAACACTCCCTTATATGGGGAAATAAAAGCCAGCTGACTCATGACTGAAGTCACAAGAATGCGCTGGCTAGTCTTTCAAGCTGCCGGTGTCAAATCACAGATATTTCACTTTTATCAGGCGGTTTCTAAGGTTCATTTGAGGTTGACCGGATAGACTGTAGCGGTAGACAGGAACTCCTGTGCAGTAGTCGGAGGCGTTTCTTCAGCATTGAGTACGCGGCCTGCCTGCAGGGAATCCTGTTCAGTAGTTGAAGTGTTTGATAATTGAGGTAAGTTAGAAAAGAGGTGAGAAAGTCATGAAAAAGCATCCCTGGACGATTGCGTTTACCTCCTGCCTGCTGGCATTTACAGTTTTTATGGGCATGGACACATTTGTGCTTTCCAGTGCCTATCAGACAGATGCCACCGGGATGAACACCGAGATGCTTTCCCAGGCAGAGGTCAGTGTCAACAAAGCCGAAGAAGACGAGACGGATCAGAAGGACGAAGAAGATCAGGACAACCAAAAGGCTGAGGAAAGCCAAGAGAATGAAAAGGCCGCAGAAGACCGGAAGAATCAAAAGTCTGCAGACGGGGAAACGGACGAAGATTCCGTTTCCGGCGCTAGCCATCAGAGGGAAAAGCCCGGCGCTTCTTCTTCCGGAGGATCCGACGGCAGCAGTTCTGACGAGCAGAGAAGTTCGGGAAATAAGAAACAATCTTCAGACGGCACTTCTTCTGTAACTGAAGAATCTGGTGAGTCTGGTGAATCTGATGGAGCTTCGGGAAGCAGTTCAGGAACCGGTTCGGGAAGCTCACGGAAACGTAAACCCGGCGGCCCCTCGAAACACGGTTCAGACGGTTCATCAAAGCAGGGCTCCGGCAGCTCCTCGAAGAGCGGAAACTCTTTTGACGAGGAGGAAGCTGCGGCAGAAGCGGCATTGGTGACGACGGACAACGCAGGAAACTCTGAAACCTATGAGGATGACAATGTCAAAATCACCTATACCCAGTACACGACAAACGGGACGACAATTCACGTCGCGGATGTTCAGCTCAGCTCCGCGGAGTATCTGAAAACAGCGTTTGCAGAGGATACCTACGGCAAAAACGTGACAGAGGCAACCTCGGCGATCGCGGAGGCACATGACGCAATCCTGGCCATTAACGGAGATTATTACGGGGTCCAGGAGAAGGGATATGTCATTCGCAACGGAATTGTTTACCGGGACCAGGCCGGGGAGAGCGAAGTGCTGTGCGTCTATGCGGATGGAAGCATGAAGATTGTGGATCCGTCCACAGTGACCGCCCAGGAACTGGTGGACCAGGGCGTCTGGCAGGCCTTTTCCTTCGGCCCGGGACTGGTAGAAGACGGTGAGATCTCCGTTTCCCTGGAC
Organism: Lachnospiraceae bacterium UBA4380; assembly: GCA_002390025.1. Lineage (GTDB taxonomy): Bacteria > Bacillota > Clostridia > Lachnospirales > Lachnospiraceae > CAG-791. The sequence goes on along the minus strand of DGRU01000072.1, from coordinate 15,507 downwards.
TCAGAGGTCGGCAGAGCCAAAGCGAGCAATCCCCGAACCGCGATCGGCATCATTGATGACCTGCACTATGTTTTCGTGGTTTCCGACGGGCGCACCGATGACAGCGAAGGCCTCTCCCTTTACGAGCTGGCCAGCTTCATGGACCAGCTCGGCGTGCAGACGGCCTACAACCTGGACGGCGGCGGCTCCTCGACAATGGTTTTTCAGAATCAGATTATCAATAACCCGACCGGCGGCTTAGGCGACCGTGAGAGGGAGGTGAGTGATATTGTATACATCGGATAAAAAAGAAATCATACACTATGCTGACGGCGTGCTGCACGACGCTTTTCTTTTCCTTGCGGCGGGAATTGCCTGCGCGGCGTTCGGCCTGATTTACGAGATCTTCAGCCATGAGGTCTATTCTTTTTACATGATTTACGCCTTTTTAATTCCCCTTGTGCCCGGAGCTCTTCTGAATCTGGTGATCGCATGGCTCGCGGTCAGGAAGGAAAAGCATCTTCGAATCAAAGAGGCCGCTGCGGGAAGCACCGTAAATCCGGTATATGACGAAGAAACTGATGCTGATGCCCGCTATGAATTAAGCAATGGAACAGAAACACCGGCCAGTGCAGGAGCCTTTTTCCCGGGACGCTTCACCAGATATGCCTGGAATTCCGGGCTTGCCGCCCTTACGGTCGGCTCACTCTTCAAAGGAGTCCTGGATATTTACGGGACCACAAATAAGCTGATCGTGGTTTATCCGATTGCGGCAGCTGTGCTGATCTGCGCTGCGGTATTTTCCTTTTCAATGTCCTATGCTACAATCAGAAAGATGCGCAGAAAAGCAGAGATGACGGCAGCATGAACATGTCGCTGCTGTATCGCAGAAGGTTCTGGAGAGGTCCTGAAGAGAACGCGGCAACGGCCATGTTGTAGTACCTGTCAACAGTTATGCTGAAATATCTGACTAGAAGGAGAAATTGATGGCAGAATTGATTACAAAAATAGATTTTCAGATTTTGGACTGGATTCAGGCTAACCTTCGGACCCCCTGGTTGGACTGGCTCATGCCGAAGATTACATTCCTGTGTGAATCGGGGTGGTTCTGGATCGTCATTGCACTCGCGTGCCTTCTCTGGAAAAAGCACCGACGGTGCGGTATCAATATGGCGCTGGGCCTTATCTTATGCGGACTGTTCGGAAATCTTCTGCTGAAGCACCTGGTGGCGCGCTCCCGACCATGCTGGATCAATACAGCAATCGACATGTTGGTGAAGATACCTGCCGATTATTCCTTTCCGTCAGGACACTCGATGGTAAGCTTCGCTTCCGCAGTAATTCTGCTCCAATACGACAAGCGCATCGGCATTCCTGCCATCATCCTGGCAGCATTGATCGCCGTTTCACGGCTCTACCTCTACGTTCATTTTCCCTCGGATGTCATTGTCGGCACTCTGATGGGAATCTTGTTTGGAATCCTTGCCCCGCGGATCGTGGAATATATCTACAGCAAGAGGAAAACCAAAGAAGAGTAGAGAGGAGAATGTGAGTTGCCGGGACAATCCTGAGTTGCCGGAGATGGTTCCGAAGCAATTCTCGGGACTCAATTGTTTTGCTGAGAATGGTCCCGGCTTGTCAGGGACGGTTTTGCAGAGACACCGGGGATTCACAAACAACCAGAGCAAATAACAACCAGAGCGAAAAATCTTGTATTGTGACAAGGTTTTTCGCTCTTTTCATTTCTGCCGCTTCGCGATCTCCGGCACAGTGGTGATCTTTTGCCTTTGAGCCGCCTCCGTCGCTTTATTCTTCCTCTCTAGATGAAATCCTTCCGCAAAGTGGCGACCTTTTGCCCTGGAGCGTCTCGCGGCACAAATGCGGGAACGAAAAATATCGCATCTACAATATTTTTTCTCTTTCCTCTTGACGCAGGCGTCAGCCAGGAGTATCCTATTAACAAACATATGAATAAATGTTCATACGTTTGAGAAACATAAAGTACAGAAACACAAAGTACTATATTAATGGAACTAAAGAGCGGAAAAGAGATGGAAAAAGAAACCAGAAAAATGATGCATGACATCGAATGTTGCGAGGTAGAAGAGGTCCATGCGGACAAGGTGCAGATGGTGAGTGAGCAGATGCCTCCCGAGGACCGGCTCTATGACCTGGCGGAGCTGTTCAAAGCCTTCGGCGACACCACAAGAATCCGGATTCTGTTTGCCCTTTTCGAGGCGGATATCTGTGTCTGCGATCTTGCGGCGTCTCTGGGCATGACCCAGTCCGCGATTTCTCATCAGCTCCGGCTTCTGAAGCAGGCACGGCTTGTGAGCGGGCGCCGGGAAGGCAAGCAGATCGTCTATTTCCTGGCTGACGACCATGTGCGGACCATCATTCAGCAGGGTATGGACCACATTATGGAATAAGCGAACACAACGAACCAGAAAAGGACCTGAAAACTAAACTTTTAGACGAAATCAAACAGCTTCAATCAAACAGTTTCATCAAAAAGCTTCAATCAAAAAGCTTGATCAACGAGACTCAATCAAAAAGCTTGATCAACGAGACTCAATCAAAAAGGCTTAAGCAAAAAGCTTCAATCAAAAGACTCGATAAAAAAGCTGAATTCATAAGCTGAATCCATAAAGGCAATCCATAAACTTAATCAAAGAACCCAATATTTAAACTCAATCAACATATTTCAGGAGGAGCAACATCATGAAAAAAACCTACAAGATCGAAGTCGACTGCGCAAACTGTGCCAACAAGATGGAAGAAGCGACAAAGAAGACACCCGGTGTCAAGGACGCAGTTGTGAACTTCATGGCGCTCAAGATGAAAGTGGAGTTTGAGGATGGAGCGGATGTTGACAGCGTCATGCAGAAAGTCATCGAGAATTGTAAGGTAGTGGAGGATGACTGCCAGATTTTCCTGAAATAAACTGCAGTTGCCTTATGCCTGCAGTTAAAGGCAGAAGTCCCGCTGTCGCACAGGAGGCAGCATCATGATGAAATCTATGACAAAAAAACAAAAGAATCTTCTGCTCAGGATCGTTGCAGCGGCTGTATTGATGGTGGTATTTTCACTCCTGCCGCTGGAAAAGTATCCTGTCCTGCGCTTTGTGCTGTTTCTCGTCCCTTATTTTACGGTTGGACATGATATCCTCCGCAAGGCGATTAAGGGGATCCGGAACAGGCAGGTATTTGACGAGAACTTCCTCATGGCAGCAGCAACCGTGGGCGCCATGGCACTCGGCGAGTATACCGAGGGAGTCGCGGTCATGCTCTTTTACCAGATCGGAGAGCTCTTCCAGAGCTATGCGGTCGGAAAGAGCAGAAAAAATATCAGCGAGCTGATGGATATCCGGCCGGACTACGCCAATCTGGAGACAGAGGACGGCGTGGAGGAGGCTGACCCCGACGACGTCGAGGTCGGCAGCATTATTCTTATTAAACCCGGAGAGCGGGTACCCATCGACGGTGTGATCGTGGAGGGAACTTCTTCCATTGACACCGCGGCTCTGACAGGCGAATCCCTGCCCAGGGATGTCGCGGCGGGAGAGGAAATCCTCAGCGGATCCATCAACCTGTCCGGTCTTCTGCGCGTGCAGACGACCAAAGAGTTCGAGGAATCCACAGCGTCCCGTATTCTGGACCTGGTCGAGAACGCCGGCACACGCAAGGCCAAATCCGAGCAGTTTATTTCGAAATTTGCCCGCTGGTACACACCGGCGGTCTGCTACAGTGCCCTTGCACTGGCAGTTCTCGGTCCCCTGGTCAACATGATTTTCCTGCATGTGCCCAGTAGTTGGGATCTGTGGTCCGACTGGATCTACAGAGCGCTGACATTCCTGGTCATCAGCTGCCCCTGCGCGATTGTTGTCAGTATCCCGCTTACATTTTTCGGCGGAATCGGCGGCGCCGGCAGCAAGGGCATCCTGATCAAAGGATCCAACTTCATGGAGACCCTGGCCAATGTCCGGACTGTGGTATTTGACAAGACCGGAACCCTCACAAAGGGCAATTTTGCGGTCACGAAGATCTGCCCGGCGGTGCACGATGGACAAGATGGAATAGCTGACGGGGCGGCCGACAGGCTTCTGGAATATGCCGCGCTTGCAGAGAGCTACTCCTCGCACCCGATCAGCCGCAGTCTCAAAGAGGCCTGGCAGGAAAGCCTGCAAAAAAGCGGACAGAAAACCGCAAATGCCCAGAGCCCGGACTTATTTGCTGTCCGTGTCGGTGACACGGAGGAAATCAGCGGAAAGGGCGTCATCACGGAAGTGGACGGCCGCCGCATCGGCGCCGGAAATCTCCAGCTGATGCAGGATCTGGGAGTCACGATCACGGCGGAAAATGACCATTCGGATGTGGAAATCGGAACCATCGTGCATGTCTGTGCCGGAAACGAATATCTGGGCCACATCGTAATTGCGGACGAAATCAAGCCCAATGCGGCAGAGGCGATTCGCGACCTGCGCGGATCCGGCGTCACCAAAACCGTCATGCTCACCGGCGATGCAGAGGCCATTGCCTCCCGCGTTGCGAAAAAACTCGGCATTGACGAATATCACGCAGGCCTTCTGCCGGGGGACAAGGTCACAAGGCTGGAGCAGCTCCTTGACGAGACAGGCAGTTTCGCTGAAAATGCCGGCAGCAGCAAAAACGTCAGCAGCGGTAAAACCGCCAGCACTGGTAAAAACGCCGCCACCGGCAAAAACGTCGGCAGCAGCAAAAAAGGCACGCTTGCCTTCGTTGGAGACGGCATCAACGATGCCCCTGTTCTCTCCCGCGCGGACATCGGCATTGCCATGGGAGCTCTGGGCTCCGATGCCGCCATCGAGGCGGCCGACGTGGTCCTCATGGATGACGATCCCATGAAAATAGCCCGTGCCATCCGCCTTGCCCGCAAGTGCATCCGGATTGTCAACGAAAATATCTGGTTTGCCATCGGCGTCAAGCTGGCCTGCCTCCTCCTGGGTGCCCTGGGCATCGCCAACATGTGGCTTGCCATTTTCGCCGACGTCGGCGTCATGGTCCTCTGCGTACTGAACGCGATCCGGGCCCTGGTGTGAAAAGAAAATCACGATCCCGGCTGAATCCCTTCTGAATTCTGAACAGAAAACTCTGCCTGGATGAAAAGCGTAAATCAAAAATCAAAAACCAAGAGCAAAAAACATAAAGCATAAAGAAAAAGCTGAATAAATACCATCAAAATGACGCTTTCCTGATTAAATTCTTGAATGGAAAGCCTTTTGATGGTATTTTTTTCGTTGATTAGATAAGTTATTATTTAGATAAGTAATTATAATAACTAATAAACAATGTAATCGGGATGTTATTTCCATAGTTCATTAGATATCAGTATTATTTGGAGGATGTTACACCATGATGCTTCAGGACATTTACCCCCACAGACTGCATAACCAGTATACAGAAAAATCCGATCCGCTTCCCGAGAGCCCGGTCTATGTTTTCCGCAGGGCAGACCTTCTGGTCGTGGAGAGCAAGGAGGACGCGGTGCTCGAGGACATAGATCAGAGCGGTGAGCACGGCAAGATCAGCATGCCGGGCAAAGGCGTGAATGAGAAAGGCTTCTATAAAGACAGAGGCCGCTACCTCCGTCTTCCCACAGTGGAGGAACTCGGCGCGGAGAGGGAGTACACTTTCCTCTTTACCATGGATGGCAGTGCCTTTTTCCTGCTGCGCGACGACCTGGCAGATGAGGAGATTCCTCAGGGATACGTATTTAAAAATATCCGCACCATGCGTTCCGAGGCCTATGGCCCCCAGCATCGCCTGTTTGCGGCGATCACAGCCTACCAGCTGTCCAACTGGTACCGCGACAACCGCTTTTGCGGCACCTGCGGCAGCAAAACTGTCCATTCCGAGACCGAGCGCGCCGTGAAGTGCCCTTCCTGCGGAAGGACGATCTATCCCCGTATCATCCCGGCCGTCATCGTAGGCGTCATCAATGGGGACAAGATTCTTCTGACCAAATATGCGGGCCGCGACGTTCCCTTCTATGCCCTCATTGCCGGATTTACCGAGATCGGCGAGACTTTCGAAGAGACCGTGAAGCGCGAGGTTATGGAAGAGGCCGGCATCCGCGTCAAGAACATCCGCTACTACAAATCCCAGCCCTGGGGCATTGTCGATGACCTCCTGGCCGGATTCTACTGTGATGTTGACGGCGATCCCACCATCCACATGGACAAAAACGAGCTCAAGGAGGCCGGCTGGCACACCCGCGACGAGATTGTCCTGCAGCCCACAGACCACAGCCTTACCAATGAGATGATGACCCGTTTCAAAAACGGACTCGAGTGCTGATGAGTGAGTTGGACATTGTGAGGTAAGTCTTTTTATTTGATTTAAATTTGCGCAGCTATTTTTACCTTATCTGTGAGACGTCGGCGCTGCCGCATCTTCTGGATACTCATAAGACAGAATACTCATAAGACAGAATACTCATAGGACTGAATAATCATAAGAATCATAGGAATCATAAGAATCATAAGAATCATAAGAAAACCGCCTGCCGGCCGGCAGGCGGTTTTGTGCTGTATTAAAGGTATTATCATCAATAGTAATAATATCAAAAGTACAATATCAAAAATGATTAATAGGAGACCTGTGTGAAGGGAGCTCCCTGGGTCATATAGGAGACGCCGTCGATCGCGAAGGTATCCAGATGGTCGCGGATGATGAAGATCATGGTCTTGCCGGTGTTCATGTGGACACGCTCGTCACCCTTGTAATAAGTCGTGTGATGGTGGATGCCGTTTCGTCTCCAGTTGCAGGGAACGCAGCGGCCCTGGGTGATGACATAGGCATTGCGGCCGCGGGAGACAGTGTCAAGATCCACATAGCCGTGGTTGCCGACGTATTTGAAACGTGCTTCCTGGATGACGACGTTGTCGAATGCCATCTGCTCGCCGGTCACAGCATCGCACTGGGGCTCACCGTAGAGGTATTTGTAGTACTTGTGATCCTCTTCGTTGTAGACCAGGCTGGACTGAGTCACAGGAAAGGCGCCGCTCATATCAATGCTGGTTGCGGGAATGGAATCCTTGTACTGCTCCAGCGTGTTGATGTCATCGGGGGCGTTGAAATAGAACTGACGCTCTTCGTAATATTCGGGACGAATGTCGAGCGTGTAGCCCGCCATGGAACAGGCATTGATGATGCTGTTGGCGCTTGTATAGGCGGTGTGCTCCATGGCTTTGCCGTTGTCGACGCGGAAAAATGCGCCGTAGTCGCCGCCGAGGACGCCGCCGACACCGTTGAGGTTGTCGAAATCATCGCGGTCAGTGACCCATTTCAGCCAGTCGATCGGGCCGCCGAAGTGGATCATGATGGGATCATAGCGCATTGCCTCGACGCAGAAATAGGAGCGTGTACTGCGGATATTGCCGATCATGTCCAGATTCTTCCAATCCTGGATGATACCCATCTGACGGCTCATATTGCCTTCTTCGATCATTTCATAGAAGACATCCACGTTGCTCAGACCATACTGGGGCTGTGCCTCATAGTTGATGGGATACATGACTGCGAGAGGGCGCTGACCTTTGAGCGCGGGGTCGATCTCTTCATTTGTGAGGACACTGCGGATTGTCTTGTCGACCTTCTTGGCTTCAGCAGGTTCTGCTGCAGTGGAAGGGGTGGCCTCGTCCTTTTCAGAAGCACTGGCGGCCTTGGCGTTTTCATCGGTTTCGGCAGAATCTGCTGTTGCAACAGCTTTATTCTGCTCATCCGCCTGCTTTGAACTGACCTCGGAAGGATCCGCTGTCACGGTGGTATAACCGCCGCAGCCGGAAATGGCCAGACATACAACGGCAGACAGGGCAAGGATAATGGATTTTGTTTTTTTCATGTGATTATTCCTCTTTGAGATGTCTTGTGATGTCGTTGATTATGGGTGTTTTCTGAAATCCTGGTGTGGTGTTGCCAGATTCTGACAATCAGAGGACTCATAGAGAAGACGCTGAGAAAGACATGAGGCAGGGGATCCGGTGTAGAAAAAGACGCCTGCAGCAAAAGCGTAGATTCTGTTCTGAAATCCTGATTTACCTGAAATCGTTTCTATTATACCCGAATTCCTGCCAAATGGCAATGTATACGGCTCCGGCTCGGCTTCTGCGGGGCTTTTTCAGTTCTCTGCCCGGATCCCGTAACCTGACGGACCCTATCCCGTCTATAAAAATAACAGGAATCCTGATACGGAAAGCGGGGCACGGATCAGACAATAAAAACGAACCCTATTATAAAACCAGGCCACGGATCAAAAACCAGGGAACCCATGTTAAAACCGGGGCGCGGAATCAGAAAAGAAGGAAACCGCGCAGCAGAATTGTGTTATGGAAAAAACAGAACGGATTAAATACCATATAAGCGATGTTATGAGAAACAGGATGCAGATTAAAATACAGGATCCGGAAAGGAGCGAAGATGATGAGAAAAACAGAGGGCGGAAAGAGCAGACTGTTCAGAAAGGCTGCAGCCTGCGTGCTTGCCGCCGCCTTTCTGCTCAGTGCCTGCGGGATGACCAACAAAGCGTCCTCAGCGGAGGACAGGGAAATTGCCTATTCCCAGAGTGCGCCGGCAGAAGCGGAGGGCTACAGCGCTTATGATACGGAAAGCGGCGGATATAACGTTGCTATGGAGGACAGTGCGGACGCCGGCTTTGCTGCAGAGGAAAGCATGGACGAGAACTATGCTCCGGAGAAGGAAGCCGAACCGCAGCCCGCGGCCGGGGGAGAGGGCGCTGAGGATATCTCGAACCGGAAAATCGTCTATACGGGAAACATTTCCCTGCAGACCCTGGAGTATGATGCTTCCGCAAAGAGCATCCATGACAAGATCACCGGCTACGGCGGATTCATCGAGAGCGAATACACCAGCAACGAGGATCCCTACTGGTACTATCGGGACAGGAGCGGATCGGCGGCGAAGCGCACTCGCAGGACCCTCAATGTTACAGCCAGGGTCCCCGCTGAGAAATTTGATGCTTTTATGGAGGACCTGAAAAAAGACGGTCAGGTGATCAGTACTTCTGTCAACGCACAGAATATCAGTGTCTCCTATGCCACACACGACGCATCCAGAAAAGCGCTGGAGATCGAGCAGGAGCGTCTGCTGGGAATGATGGACAAGGCACAGACGATCGAGGAGATGATCGCAGTCGAGAAGCGCCTGACGGAAGTCGAGCGCGAGCTGGGAAATGAGAAGACAACCCTCTCGGCCATGGACCGGGATGTCAACTTCTCCACCGTGGATATTCAGCTTGAAGAAGTATTTGAGTATTCCGAGACCGTGGTGGAGGTCACCTACGGGGAGCGCCTCAAACGAGCCTTCGGCAATGCCATCGAGGGATTTGCGGAATTCTGGAAGGGAGTACTCCTGTTCATCGTCGGCTCCTTCCCCTTCCTTATTATGTGGGGTATTCTGATCTTTGTGCTTGTAAAGATCTTGCACCGAAGCCACAGACGCAGGATGGAGAAGCGCGCCGCAATGGACGAGGCGCGCAGAAAGGCCTCCGACGCCGGAAGGTTCGGGGCACCCCTTTCCTTCACGAATCGCTTCCGCCCGGCAGAGCCCGTCAATCCTGCGGAGCCGGTCGGCCCGGTACAGCCTGCTGAACCGATCCGCCCGTCAGAGCCCGTCAATCCTGCAGCGCCGGCCGGCCCGGTTGATCCCGTCCGGCCCGCCGCACCCGCCGGTCCGGCAGAACCCGGTATTCCGGATTCTGCAGAGCAGCCTGAAGAGCAGGCCGGCCCGGCTGAAGCTGAGCAGACCGGCCCGGCTGAAGCTGAGCAGACCGGCCCGGTCGAAGGGGTCGAAGCGGCCGAAGCAGAGCAGGCGGAGGGTCCGGAAAACAGTTAATACAGACCGCTCCTGCGGCACAGATGATCAATGATACGTCAAAGATACGGGGATGAATAAATCGCAATCGAGCGATTTATTCATCCCCGAACTTGTGGTATAATCCTCTTACACTTCAACACGACTGCATCAAGAGAGGAGGATGATCATGATTAAGATTGTCTCAAAAAACCTGATTAAGGAAGATAAGATAGAAGAGTTCAAGAGCCTGATGAAGGAGCTGGTGGAGAAGTCCTCAGCTGAAGAGGGAAATATTCATTATTCTCTCAATGTCAGCAGAGAGAATCCCAGGATGTTCGCTTTTATTGAATTATGGCGCGACCAGGAAGCCATCGACAAACACAACGCCACCGAGCATTTCCAGAGACTGGTTCCCATGATGCGCAGTATGAGAGAAGATTTGGAACTTGATATTTTTACAGACGTGGAATTCTGATCCGCTGATCCTGTGCTACCCGATCACCTGTACAGATCAGTGGAGAAACGACATATGAGTACGAATACAAAACCGGGTCAGGATCAGGACAGGCAGAGACGGGCAGAAGAATTACGGCAGGCTGAGCGGAGAAAACGCCGGGCTAAGCAGCGCGAGCAGCGGGCCAAAGCCATCCGGCGTCAGAAGATTCTGGCGGTTTTGGGAGTGATTCTTGCGGTCCTGCTCTTTGCCGGCGGAAGATTTCTGATGAAACAGGCCTATGCCCAGAGTTCCCTCTCTGAGAAGGTGCTTGGCTACAAAGATACGGTCAAAAAATACGCAAAGAAAGAGAAAATCGAAAAGTACACGGATACCCTTCTGGCGATCATGATGGCCGAGTCCAAGGGTGAAGGAAAAGACGTCATGCAGTCCAGCGAATCCAAGGGACTGGAACGGAATTCCCTCGAACCGGAGGAGTCGATCGAGCAGGCCTGCATCTATTTTGCAGCCCTCATTGATATCGCGCACAATCTGGAGATCAAGGATGATAAAGCTCTGATCCAGGCCTACAATTTCGGACCGGGCTATCTGACCTATATTGCAAAGCACGGCAAAAAGCACACGGAGGAGCTGGCGATCGAATACGCCAAGGAGCATTCCGGGGGCGAAAAGGTCCGCTACGTGCACCTGTACGCGATCAAAAAGAACGGCGGCTGGATCTACAAGTTCGGAAACATGTTTTATGAGTCCATTGTAGAAGACTATATGTAGATCAATTGTAGAAAAATGAACTATGCAAAGAAGGCGATTTATGTAAATGTACCAGAACTGCATTTGCAAAGATCGCTTTTTATTGTGTGTTCTTAGAAACATACGTTGTTTAGAAGCCTTTTTTTCAGTATAATTTAATGAGAAACCGACTGGACTGAGTCAGCTTCACCGTGATAATTGCACAACGTCGTTTTTTGCAAGTGCTCATCTGCTTCTGCATCATCTGCATATGCAAATGTTTCTGCACCCAGTGCAGACTGCGGATCGGGGCTTGACGGATCGTAAACAACCAAAAAGACAAAGGAGAGAAAAGCATGAGTTATCAGGATCAGTACAGACAGAAGCTCGTGAGCGCAGCGGCAGCGGCTGCGGTCGTAAAATCCGGTGACTGGGTAGACTATGCGTGGACAGCCACGACACCCAGGGCAGTGGACAAGGAGCTGGCAAAGCGCCTTCCGGATCTCTATGACGTCAACTTCTACGGCGGCATTCTGATGCATGAGCCCGAGATCTTCAAGATCGAGGATCCTGCAGCACACATGACCTGGAACAGCTGGCATATGGGCGGCATCGAGCGCAAGGCGATCTCCAAGGGCTTCGCCTTCTACTGCGCGCTGAAATATTCCGAGCTTCCCCGCTACTATCTGGAAAATGTCAAGTCTGTCGACGTTGCCATCATGCAGGTCGGTCCCATGGATGATAAGGGCTATTTCAACCTCGGCCCCAGCGCCAGCCATGCTTACGCTGTCATTCAGGTTGCCAAGAAGGTCATCGTCGAAGTCAACGAGAGCATGCCCATCTGCCTCGGTGACCGCAGCGCCTACATCCACATCGACGATATCGATATGATCGTTGAGACTGACAACGAGCCCATCGATGCATTCCCGCCCGCAGCACCCGGCACAGAGATCGATCAGGCCGTTGCAAAACTTGTCGTTGAGCGCATCCCGGACGGCGCCTGCCTCCAGCTGGGCATCGGCGGCATGCCCAATGCCATCGGCAAGATGATCGCGGAGTCCGACCTCAAGGATCTGGGTATCCACACAGAGATGTATGTCGATGCATTCGTTGACATCGCAGAGGCCGGCAAGATCACCGGCGCGCACAAGAATTTCGACCGCGGCCTGCAGACCTTTGCCTTCGGCGCAGGCACAAGGAAGATGTATGACTATCTCGACAAGAACCCCGAGATCAAGTCCGCTTCCGTCGACTATGTCAACCACTATGACAGAGTCTCCAGGCTCGACAACTTCATCTCCATCAACAATGCCATTGATATCGACCTTTACGGGCAGGTCAACGCAGAGAGCGCAGGCACAAGACAGATTTCCGGTGCCGGCGGCCAGCTCGATTTCGTCCTGGGTGCCTACGGCTCTAAGGGCGGCAAGACCTTCATCTGCCTGTCTTCCACCTTCAAGAACAAAGACGGCAGCATTGCAAGCCGCATCCGTCCTACCCTTGCACCCGGCAGCATCGTAACCGACGCACGTCCCAACACCATGTATGTCGTGACCGAGTACGGCGCAGTCAACCTCAAAGGCCTCAGCTCCTGGCAGGCCGCCGAGGCTCTGATCAGCATCGCTCACCCCGACTTCCGCGACCAGCTGATCGCCGAGGCAGAGAAGATGCACATCTGGAAGCGCAGCAACAAGCGCTGAGTCCGGATTGGCAGATCGATCTGCCGAGTGTTACTAAATTCCATATATCTAATTCTAATATCTACTTTTCTGATATCTAACAATATTTAGTTACAAAAGGGGGATGTTGTTTAGCTGAAAATTCAGCTGATCAACATCCCCTTTTTGATTCTTCGTACTTGCGGAGAACCTCATATCTATTTGCAATTCTAAAAATCTATCTGCAATTCTAAAAAGTCTATTGGATTTCAAATCCAATGCGCACTTACCTGTAAAAATGCAAGATGCTCATGTGCTCCGGCATGGTCGGCAAGGGTGCAGACAGCAACTTGTGTTATTCCGATCATAAAGCATTGAATATATGTTCAGCATAGAAGATGCACCTGGATTATAATGTATTTTTGTATGGATACATCAACTATTATGTACAAACAGAGGTGGCAAACTAAATATTGTTCAAAATCCCATGATAAACTATAATATATGCTAAGATTATATAACACTAAAAGGTATGCAGTAGCAACGCAACTACACAGTTATATGCATCTTGATCGGTTAACGGACAAACAAATAATTATTTACCGAAGAAACAGTTGCCATGATAATACCTTATCAAATCGAAAAGCGTATATTTATGCTGCCTTCAGATCAGGATGGAGGGTATCATGGAACACTATATCGATGGAAAGGCTATAGCATTATTTACAGAAAAACTGACGGAACTCGAGAGGAGTTCCCTGACAGTTGCTAAATATGTCCGGGATGTCTCAGCCTTCAGGAGATGGCTGGGATCAGGCGGATACGTTGACAAGAGCAGGGTGATCCGGTTCAAGCAGATGCTCAGAGAAAAATACCGTCTGACCAGCGCCAATTCCATGCTGTCGGCACTCAATAAGTTCTTCCAGCTGATGGGATGGGAAGACTGCCGGATCAGGACCTTCAAGACCCAGCGCGCATCCTTCAGAAATGAGGAGCGCGAGCTCTCCGTAGAGGAATACCGGAGGCTCCTTGCTGCTGCAAAGGAAAAGGGGGATCTTCAGATCCTCCGTATCATGGAGACCATCGCGTCGACAGGTATCCGGATCAGCGAGCTGCAGTTTATAACAGTTGCTTCGGTGAGTACCAGGCGCGCCCTTGTCTCCCTCAAGGGAAAGACAAGACAGGTGCTGATCCCCGCGGAGCTTTGCAAAAAACTCCGCAGCTACTGCAGGGAACGGAAGATCACTTCAGGCAGCATCTTCGTGACCAGAACCGGAAAGCCCCTTGACCGCAGCAACATCCTTCACAGGATGAAAGCACTGAGCACAGCAGCCAATGTGAGCAGGGACAAGATCTTCCCCCACAACCTGCGGCACTTCTTTGCAGTCAACTATTACAGGACGGAGAAGGATATTGTCCGTCTCGCCGACCTGCTCGGACATGCCAACATTAACACGACTCGGATCTACACACTGATCAGCTGCGGAAGTCAGCTCGATATACTGGATAAAGTAGAAAAAAGCCTGCAGGCAGTATAGCTGAACGTTATAGCAGAGTAACGGTCGGATTTTGAACAAAAAAATACCCCATAATTACTATTATGCGGTAGATGAAAACGCTTGCAGTGCAAAACTCCTTCTGCCATTCACGGCGGATCCACTTCTCAGGAACATTTACAGCCCAAGTCTCTATAATTGGAATAGAAAAATGGATACTCAGAAAGGTGCAGATGCGCAATCTATATCCAATTTTCGTATCATGAGCCAATTATAAAGCCCTTCGTGTCACAATAACCGTCAAAATGCATGCCCACAATAGAAAAACATCTCACTTTTTGCAGTTTTTCAATGACTGCTTTTATTATCATGTATATTTAGCATACATATTATATATGTAACATGTATATTAGCATAGAAGAAACACAGGCCCGAAAAGGGCTTTTTTTGTTTTGAATCCTTTCCCGCCTTTATACGGCCTGATCATGTGCCGGATCAGCCTTTGGCGGGTATTATTATGCAATAAAACCGTCTATGAGAATAGGATTATGTAGTGAATTTGCCATTTGATGATGCTGATTTACCGCATAATCATTGCCCCGGGTCCCTTCCAGGCTTTTTTGTTCCCACGTTTATACCGCATAATCATTGTCTGATTCTTCTATTCTACGAATCGCCATCTTGACTTCACCTCATAATCAATACGGTGTCTCTGAAACAGTTGTCTGCCATAAGCAGGAACACCTCATAATATCCCAATTCAATGTCTACAGCAGAAACGGAAAATGCCGGTTACCGCATAATTTCCCCCGGACAGATCTTTGGCCTTACTTCCGGGAAAAAGCTTGCTCTTTCCTTAATAACCCCCTCTCTTCATATAAAATCCGGACATAACAAATAATCCCTGCCGCCCTGCCTTTTCAAAAGTGTTCTATGAAGGCTGCCGGGACTGTTATTGACTGCTTATTGATAGAAACAACGAGGCTTTTCCGTGTAATAATCACTGCCCTTTGCATGATTGTGCTTCCCGATTTCTCAACATTTAGCCACGCAAAGACAGAGAAGGTCATTTCCTTCTACTGCATAATAGTAATTTTGCGGTAAATGATCCTGACGCCTGAAAAAGCCGGACCTTGAAAGAAATGGATCGCCGAATGTCCCTGCCGGCAAACTGGTTGCCGATGGGGATGAAACCACAAGTGTAAGAGAAGAGGAAGTGGCTAAATTGAAACATTCAGATTATCTCAAAAAGAAAAGAACCAGAGAGACCAGAAAAAGGATTGTTTCCGTGATTGCGGCAATAGTCGTCTTTGTAACGACTTATGCCCTGGTGCTTCCTG
>DGRU01000030.1 GCA_002390025.1 Lachnospiraceae bacterium UBA4380 | reverse complement strand
TCAAACTGATGACGCAGGAAATTCCAGCGCGCGGCAGTCCCGGGCGCATACTCCTCTGCCAGATCCAGGAGCATCCAGGCAGTGCGCCAGTCACCGGTCTGACGGTAGATCCCGCGCAGGAACCTGACCACACGTCCCCGCAGCTGGGTATCCTCCATCCTGCAGCGGGCATAGAGATACTGTCTGTAGCAGTAGGCATCCTCCTGCTCTCCCGTAAAGCGGGCAGTGAAATTCTGTGCTGTATCGTTCCCTGCATATCGGACTGCAATACGTCCCAGTTCCTTCCTGGCCTCGGCATGCTGGCCGCGCAGGATCAGAAGGTGCACGCCGTAGAGACGGGGGATCAGATCCCTGTGGCTCCGCAGGGAGATCTCGTCGATCAGCCGGTCCGCCTGCAGAAACCAGTTATCGGGAAGTTTTTCATCCAGACGGAAATCGACGTACAGGCGCATCAGCTGCAGCTGCAAAAGCTCCAGTTCTTTTCCCTGGCGGCGGCGCATCTGCGCAGCGGAACCGGGACAGTGAACCTCGATGGGAATCGCTTTTTCATTAAAGGGACCCTGGACGATCACACGGCCGAAATTCCGCCCGGCATGCAGGGCCGCGCGGTTTACGGGAATGCGGACCGTGAAAATCCTCTCACTCTCCGCATTTACATCCATAGTTCTGTTATTGCCGCTGTCACTGATTTTCGTGTCTGTATCTGTAGTTCTGCCGCTGTCACCGTTTTCCTTGTCCACGTTGACATTGCTCACGGCAACAGTTTCAGACTCCGCCGTATCCTGAACTGCAGGCCTGTCCGCCGGCCCATTTGTCAAAGCCGTCAGAGATTCATCGTTTATCGGGACCGCAAAAGGGGCTGAAGGCAGGAAAAATCCTTCCGTGCGGATCAGGGGACCGGTGAAACCCTTTCCGGTCTGGCGGATCTGCAGGGGGATATAGACCAGGTCCTCTTCCCTCGCCGCATCCTGCCTGGAGCTGCCGCCTGCCATGCCGCTCCTGCGCACACGCTGCCGGTGCGCCTCGATCGCGCGCTCTGCGCGGCTTCCGGCCATCCTTCCCTCGGTCCTGCCCGCCATGACCCGCGTCTGCAGAAACAGGCTTTTTTCCACAGGTTCAAAGGTGGTCTTTTCCTTTCCGCATGCCGCGATCAGGAACTCCTCGACATTCTGCAGATTTCCCTCCTGCATGGAGAGTCCCCGGTAAATGGTCCTGTCCTCTTCCTCGGTGAGGATATCTTCAAAACGGCTGCTGTAAAAAAAGGCCGCCGCTGCTTCAAAGTTTTCTTCCGCCATTGACAAAAAATCTTCTTTTGTGCGGATTCTGCGCACCGCCGCCTGCCGGTCATCAGAAGGGGATGGATCTGACATCTGTCCCGGCACGGTCTCCGGAGCTGCCTGTTCCCTGGCCGCGGCTCCTCTGCCGCCTGCCGCACGGGCTGCATTTTTTCTGCGGAGGAGTTCTCCCTTTGCGGAGATCTCGACCATATAGGGGATATTGTATTCGCCATAGGGCGTAATCACACGAAAAGAGCCCTGGATGGTTCTTCCGGGGGCAATGCCGCGGGCATCAAACTGCCAGCGTATATATCCTGTTCCGTCGGCCGCAGGGGCAAACTGCTCCCGCACGCCGCGCATGCAGCGCTCAGACGGATACACGTATCCGCGCGCCGGTTTTCCCGCTCTGTGGCGCACACGGATGACTCCCTCACGTCCGGTGTCGGTCTCTGTCTCAAAGACCAGCTCTGCCGGCTCAAAATACAAGCCCGCATCCGGCACATGAAAGGCTGCGCCCTGCATGTTCTCTTTCGTGTAAAAATCTCTCATATAAAAACAAATCCCCTTTCCGGGACTTCAGGCGGAAGGTCTTCGGGAAGATCTTCCGCGCGATTCCGTATAAATAGAAACGGAAGATCATTCCAACTTTCTTGCCTGTCATCCCGTCAAGGGGAATTATAACATATATTCGGCTGTTATGACGAATGGTTACTGAACAGACCCTTTCAGCTGTCCGGATTAAGCATTCTCACCGGCCAGGAGCATCATGATCTGATTGGTGCGGGTGACAAATTTTGCCATGGCGTCGCCTGTCAGGGGCTCGTTCTGCAGGAGGGCGAGGTCATATAGCTGCTCGCAGATGAGTTTGGTGTTCTCACCCTCTTCGTGGTCCAGGACATATTTGACCAGGGGATGGGCCGCATTGAGGATCAGGGTCTGGCCCTCTTTGGTCATCTTGTCCATACCAAAGTCCATGCCGTTCATGGAGTACATCTTCATCATGTCGTTCATGCGGCGGGTCTGCTCATTCACGGTCAGCATAGAGGAGACGTTGGCGTCCTTGAGGGTCTCAAGCTGGACTTTCAGCTTGTCGTCATCCAGAGCCTTCTGGACGATCTTTGTGATCTTCTCGCCGTTTTCCTTTGCCTGCTCTTCGCTCTCAGCGCTCTCTCCTTCTGCGCGGAGCGCATCCTGGACATTGGCGTCGATTCTCTCAAAGTGGATTCCCTCGTTCTTTGCCTCAAGCTGGGAAATGAAGGGCTGGTCGATGTTGTGGCTCAGGACGAAGGCCTGCATGTTGTTTTCACGGAACATGCGGACATACTGGCTCTGCTGGTCGGGATCGGTCACGTAGTAGATGGTGTGATCTTTCTTGTCCTCTTCGTCTGCTCCCTCCTTTTCGGCGTCCTTTTCAGCCAGATTGCCGTCGGAGACGACTTCGGCCTCGACCTTGTCGCCGTTCTCATCCTCTGCGGACTCCTCGGTATCCTTTGCGTTGATCTCCAGCGCCTCGGGAAGTGTGTGATACTTGCCGTCCAGATCCTTGAAGAGGATGTAGTCGGTCATCTTCTCACAGAACTTGTCGTCGCGCAGGCAGCCGTACTTGATGAAGGGGCTGATGTCGTCCCAGTACTTGTCGTAATTTTCCTTGTCGGTCTTGCACATGCCGGCCAGCTTCTCGGCGACCTTCTTTGAAATATAATCGGAGATCTTCTGGGCGAAGCCGTCGTTCTGCAGAGCGCTTCTGGATACGTTCAGAGGCAGGTCGGGGCAGTCGATGACGCCCTTGAGCAGCATCAGGAACTCGGGGATAACCTCCTTGATATTGTCGGCGATGAAGACCTGGTTGTTGTAGAGCTTGATCACGCCCTCAGCGGACTCGTACTCCAGGTTGATCCTGGGGAAATAGAGGATGCCCTTGAGGTTGAAGGGATAGTCCATGTTGAGGTGGATCCAGAACAGGGGCTCCTTGTAATCGTGGAAGACCTTGCGGTAAAACTCCTTGTACTCCTCATCCGTGCAGTCCTTGGGGGTCTTGGACCAGAGGGGATGTGTATCGTTGCACAGGACCGGACGGCGGCGGATCTTCAGACGCTTCTCTTCGGGCTCGGCATCCTTGTCCTCTTCACCATCCTTCTTTGCGGGCTCGATGACCTCGATGACAACATCTTCGGGTCTGCGCTCAGACTCATTGATGGTCTCTGTCATCTTGGTGTCATGCTCGGAGAGATAGATCTCGACAGGCATGAAAGAGCAGTACTTCTCAATGACTTCCTGGGCGCGGTAGTAGTTTGCGAACTCCAGGCAGTCCTCGGACAGATGCAGAGTGACGGTCGTGCCGATCTCTTTTTTGCTGCCGTCGTCCATGGCGAAGGTACTGCCGCCGTCGCACTCCCAGTGCACGGGCTTTGCGCCGTCCTGCCAGGACAGTGTATCGATCTCGACCAGCTCGGCGACCATGAAGGCGCTGTAGAAGCCCAGTCCGAAATGACCGATGATCTGGTCATCGCTGGCCTTGTCCTTGTACTTCTCCATAAATGCTTCCGCACCGGAGAAAGCGATATTGTTGATATACTCCTTGACCTCATCAGCGGTCATTCCCAGGCCGTTGTCAGTGACCTTGATGGTCTTCTCCTGGGGGTCCACCTCGATGTCGATCCTGGCCTTATAGCCCTCCGGCAGCTCGCAGTCGCCCATCATATCCAGCTTTTTCAGCTTGGTGATGGCATCACAGCCGTTGGAGATCAGTTCCCTGTAGAAGATATCGTGGTCCGAATACAGCCACTTCTTGATGATCGGGAACATATTTTCACTGTTGATTGATAAGGGTCCTCTTTCCATTGCCATAATAAACCTCCATCTATTTGTATTTTCGGAGGGAGGAGACAGGGGACGGTTCTTTGTCTCCTTTCCTTCCCGAAACAGATCGTACTTTTGTAAACAATGAAGATTGTAGTCTCATAGAGGACAAATGTCAATAAAAAATTAGCACTCGTTTCATACGAGTGCTAACAGGCGCGTAGCTTTGAGCCATGCACGGACGGGATGGCATGGGGACACATCACAACAGCATCTGGTAGAGCAGTCCGTAGAGCTCACGCACATAGAAGGTAGGCAGCAGCCACCAGGGAGAGGGCGCCGCCACAGTGCCGGTACGCATGCCCAGGTCTTTTGCGATGAGGCGGGCGCGGCATGCGTGGAATTCGTTGGTCACGACCGCGATCTGCAAAGGGGCCGGATCATCGGTTTCGGGGGCATCTGCCAGCCCCGCTTCCCGGAGTTTCTGCAGAGAAAACTGAAGGTTCTCCCTGGTCGATACGGACCGGTCCTCCAGGATGAGGCGCCCGGGATCAATGCCCCGCGCGGTCATATACCGGTACATGCATTCCGCTTCGGAGATATCTTCTCTGTCTCCCCTGCCGCCGGAGAGCACACAGAAAGAATGGGGATGCTCCTGCAGGTAGGCGATCGCCGCGTCCATGCGCCCCGTGAGCATTCTGGACGGTCTGTCTCCCTTTACTTCACACCCGAGGACAACGACATTGGCCTCCGGATCCGGCTCTGTCAGAGCCGCCTGCACGATCATAAATGTCAGGACCAGGGCGGTAACCGCAATGGCTGTCAACAGGATCCCCCCGGCGGCGATGGCGCCGCGGCAGATACCGCCTCTTCTCCATCCCTGTGCGATCAGAGCATGGATCCGGCTATGCCCGATTCCGTACAGGAAGAGGCACAGGCTCACGCAAAAGCCCGTCATGTTCCCGATATTAAGTATCCTCCCGGTAAAGACCGGGAGGATGAATAAAAAGATACCCGCTGCGCCTGCCAGCGCAGGAATTATTCCAATCACGTCTGTCCTTTCCAAACCCTTTCCGCACAGACAGAGGGAGGCTTCATTCCTCTTCTGCGGCTGTCTCCTGCGTACTGTCCTGTGCGCTGTCTTGTTCAGGGGTCCCGAAAACCGCTTTATAGCAGTCGGCAAAGCCCGGCGCATCCAGATTTCCGTCAATTTTCTTCACTTTGACCGTCTGCCAATACTTGGTGTTGAGGTCGCACTGAGTCTTCTCATAGAAGTCCTCATAGGTCTCCACCGCCGAATCGCCCAGGCTGGTCCAGGTCTTGTCCGCAAGGGCATATTCTCTGAACATCCGCTGCAGTTTCTTCTCATCCAGACCTATATATTTGATCTCTGCGGCAGATAAGGCGGCATAGTAATTGTGCTCGGCCTCCTCCGCCTGCCGCTTCTCCAGGTCTGTCAGCATGACATTTCTCTCCACCGCGATCTGGTTGAGTGCCTTGACGCGGGTGATCTGTGAGAGCGCCTGTTCCCTGACAGCATCCTGGAGCTCTGCGCTGTTTCCGCCCTCCCAGATGGCTTTGCCGAACAGTCTCTCGTTTTCTTTTTGCAGATCGAGCATGTATACCCGGACCTCGGAGATCTTACAGCCCTCCGATCCGATCCGGAACACTTCTCCCCGGCCGAACCCCGTGGTAATGATCAGGGAACGTCCGCAGCCCGACAGAAACGCGGTGCAGAGCAGTGCGCACAGCACCGCAGTAATGATTCTTCTTTTTTTCAACTCCAATCCTTCCTGCAATCAGATCCGTCTTTGTACCGTTTCCGGCCGGACTGCCCGGGCCCGATACAAGGGAATCATTTTTTTCTTTCGTACTTTACAAACTGATAAGGTATGTCAAAATAGGTCTGCTCGTCGCTGTCCGCCGTGATCTCCCAGTCCGGATCCTCGTCCAGATTCGGAAACCAGGCATCCGCTTCATAGGCGTAATCAACCTTTGTGATGTGCGCCGTGTCGCAATAGGGCAGGAGCTGTTTGTAGACACTGGCGCCGCCGATGACATAGACATCTTCGGACGGATACTCCCTGCAGGCCTCGAGCAGTTCCTCCACACTGTGGACGACCCGGGCATGACGCACCTGCAGATTGGGATTTTTGGACAAAATAATGTTTACGCGCCTGTCGAGAGGCTGCGAGAGCGGAAATGTTTCCAGCGTCTTTCTTCCATATACAACGACCTTGTCCAGCGTCTCCTGGCGGAACATTTTGTGGTCGTTGGGAATGCGGACAAGGAGCTGTCCCTTGTTGCCGATGGCCCAGTTCCGGTCCACTGCTGCGATCAGATTCATAGAAAATCCTTCTCTTTCTTTACTATTATATTTTCTTTATGAATACTATTATTTTTACACTTTATTATTGTATTCATAAAATCAGCGATCCATACCATACACGGAAAACACCCTTCCGGCCTCTCCCCGGTCTCCTCCCGGGAGCAATTCCCGGTCCTTATCTGCGGTATTTCTCCATGAGTTTCTCCAGGTCCGTGGTGAACTTCTCGAGATCCTTGTTGGGAAGACCGGTGCTGTCCTCGATCAGCTCCTGGAGCTTTTTGGAGGTCAGCTTCAGTTTCGTGTAGGAATCCGATACCATGCGGGCCTTGGCGCTCTTCGAGATGAGGACGCCTCTGGTAATCTCGATAAATTTGCCGGTCGCCATGTCAAAGCGGGTGCCGCTGAAGGGGGCCATGGCCGAATATCCCCTGTCATTGAGGGTCTGTGCAAACTCACTCGTCACTTCGTCATCGCCGTGTACAACAAACACCTGGCGGGGCTTGTCCCGGAATCCGCCGATCCATTCGAGCAGGCCGTTTTTGTCCGCGTGGCCGGACAGACTCCTCAGGCTCTCGATCTTGGCCTTGACAGCAACAGCCTCGCCGAAAATTTTGATCTCTTCGGCGCCTTCCAGGATCCGCCTGCCGGGAGAGCCGGCCGACTGATAACCGACAAAGAGGATCGTGCTGTCCGATCTCCAGAGATTGTGTTTCAGGTGATGCTTGATGCGGCCTGCATCGCACATGCCGGAGGCACTGATGATGACCTTGGGATCGTAGTCCTCCAGGATGGCCTTGGACTCATCGGTCGAGATGGTCAGCCGCAGTCCCGGGAAAGTGATGGGGTTGACTCCCTGGCGGATCAGCGCCATGGCCTCCTCGTCATAGCATTTATCTTCATTTTCCAGAAAGATTTCCGTTGCCTCCACCGCCAGCGGGCTGTCCACATAGACGGGGAAATTTTTGAACTCAGGCACCATATCGTTCTGCTTGATCTGACGCAGATAATAGAGCATGACCTGGGTCCTTCCCACGGCAAAGGAGGGAATGACAACGTTCCCGCCTCTGGCAAAAGTATCCCTGAGGATCTGGGCGAGTTCCTCGACGGGCGGAGCCCAGTCCCCCTCGTGCAGGCGGTCGCCGTAGGTGGACTCCATGACGACATAATCCGCCGAGTCCGTCAGGGCCGGATCCTTGAGCAGAGGCTGGTCCTTGTTGCCGATGTCGCCCGAGAAAACGATCTTTTTCTCCGTGCGGCCCTCGGTGAGCCACAGCTCCACGCTGGCAGATCCAAGAAGGTGTCCGATATCGGTGAACCTGAAGCGCACACCGTCGCAGAGCGTATAGACCTTCCCGTACTCATAGGGAGCGATCAGACGGATCAGGTTCAGTGCGTCCTCCATGGAATAGACCGGTTCAAAGGGTTCCTCATTTCCGCTGCGCTTCTCTCTCTTGTTTTTCCACTCCGCCTCCATGGTCTGGATATGCGCGGAGTCACGCAGCATGATATCGCACAGGCTCGCTGTCGCCTCCGTCGCGACGACCTGGCCGCGGAATCCGTCCTTGTAGAGCGCAGGCAGCATACCTGTATGATCAATATGGGCATGTGTCACAATAACAAAATCGATTCTGGAAGCCGCAACCGGCAGAGGGACATTTTCATACTTCATACCGCCCTGCCGCATACCGCAGTCCACCAGTATATTCTTGCTGCCGACCTGTATGTAGTGACAGCTTCCCGTCACCTCATGCGCTGCTCCGACAAACTGCAGTTCCATGTGTTACCTCCTTTCGCACTGTCACAGGGACAGTGCCCCGGGAAATCCGGGCGGACAAACCTCTCGTGGATCATCCGGACCGTATCTGCCGAATTCTGTGTTCACCCGCTGCAATGCTTTTAAACGCCGAAAAAATGCCTTCTCAGAAGCCACAGGATCAGCAGGTGCACCGGATAAAAGAAATAGAAGAAATATTTGTGCTGTTTTCCGCGCTGCCCGTTGTAACAGGCGAGCAGGTAGAATGCCGGCGCGGAATACAGTTCAAACCTATTATACCACGACAGCCATGCCCAAGAAACGAACAAGGCCGTGATTCTGTATTTTTGAAGGAGGTAGAGGAGGACGATCATGACCACGCCCCCGTAGGAATAATCGGTGCGGAGTGCGGCGGCCAGCCTTGAAAATCCGTATAGGCTGCTGCATGACACAAAGATGAACAGAAAACCCGACAGCATTCTGCTCATTTCCGCATTTGTGCCGCCGGATTGATCTCCCCTCTCCGGAAAGTGATCCCCCCTCCCCGGAAAGGCAAGTTTCATGGAGTCGATCACCCATATGGCAAGCAGGCCGATGGCCAGCGTGCAGATCACGTTCCCGTGAAAATATTTCCCCCGGGGAAAAATGCCCCTCTGAAAAGGAAGCTGTGACAGCACCGCAAAGATCAGGAGACGGACAAAATACCGCAAACGGCTGCGGGTCTTTGCAAATCCCTCTACCAGAAAAAAACAGAAGATGGGAAATGCCTGTCTGCCCGCCACACGCAGCAGCTTGTCAGCCAGTTCTCCGTGGGGAAGGGAGAACATCAGGGAAGCGCCGTCCGCCGTATAGGCGTTTTCCAAAAAAACGCACGCCATGTGGTCGATCAGCATCATGACTGCCGCGAAATATTTCAACTTCCCTGCATCCAGGGGCGGCAGCTTTACCCGCATCGCTTCGATTTGTTCCAGATATTGTTTCATAGCTCTCGTCCCCGAAAAAGCGCCTGAAGCCGCCCTGTGGCTGCTGCCGCCCTGTGGTTACCCTCGTTCCACAAAAAAAACCCGGAAATCTGTCTCTGGATTTCCGGGTTCGAAGAGCGATAGACGAGGCTCGAACTCGCGACCTCCACCTTGGCAAGGTGGCGTACTACCAACTGTACTACTATCGCATATATAATTTGTGATGGGAATCCTGAAGATCTCATCAGAGCGATAGACGAGGCTCGAACTCGCGACCTCCACCTTGGCAAGGTGGCGTACTACCAACTGTACTACTATCGCATTTATCTGTTGACCGTTCCTGTCGCAACGGACAATAGATAATATACCGCATCGAAGGCAGGATGTCAACAGGATTTTTCATCAAAAATAGTTTGAATTTTTTAAAGGCTGCTCCCCTGCCCCCGCATGGGATCAGAGCCGCCCTGCGGCAGCTGATCCTCTGCAAAGATCCGGCACAAAACTCAGGATTCCTCCCAGTTCTGCGGACCCGGTGTTCCCGTTTCCAGGCTGATATCATTCCTCGAATACTGCTTGAGTGAATTATAGGCAAAAATATCCACAATGATGATATAGACGAAAAACAGAGCCAGGAAGAGCATGTTCTGACCTGTCGCGATAAAATCATAGAGACCGTGGATCACCATGGGTACCAGAATACTGCGGCGCAGAAATTTGTTCTTTGCCTTGCCGCGAAGGGAGGGATTTCTGTCCCTGCTGTCGCTCCAGCGCTCAGCCGCCTTGGCAATGCCGTAGTAGTGACCCATGAAAATACCCGCGATGCAGTGCAGCGGGATCGCGGTCCATGCACGGATTCCCGCCGTTGTCAGACCCGTGTCAAGAACGTACATGACATTTTCCAGTGCGGCAAATCCCAGCGCCGATGTAACACCGTAGACAACACCGTCAAAGACATAGTTGAAATTCCTGTTCCTCCAGGTGGGAATCCTCATGGCAAGAAATTTGACCAGTTCTTCCGAGCCGCCCACAACAATGAGGAAATAGATGAAATTGAAAAGCATGCTGCCGGCCGCGGTCTCGGCAAATCCCGCAGGGAAGAGCATGGTCAGAACAGTTCCTCCGATCACCTCAAGTATACCGGCGGGAATGGCGGAGATCATTCCGAGCACAAAGATGATCAGCAGAAGCTTGGGGGGCTCTTTTTCAATTTTGTCGCTCTGATACACTTTCCATAGCAGAAATAAAGGGGGGATCAGACTGGCTGCAAGTAAAATAGTCATAGTAAATCCTTTCCGGAATCAAGATTGTTTATTCCTGTTCTCATCATCGCAGGACTGTCTCCACGATGAAAAGAGTTCCTTTTTTTGCTCGCGTATCCCACGACTGTTATGAAGTCACGGGTATTGCGCGATAAAAAATAAAATTGTTCTCATGAGACGCCGTCAGAAAAAAGGCCGCCTCGGCAGATATTTGAATTTGACGTTGACTTCACCTTCGTCATCGATGGTCATGACAGCGTAGCTCTTGCGCCAGCCCTCCTGGCGGGGCTTGGCGACGCTTCCCGGATTGATCACCAGGACACCGTCCTCTCTCCCGTAATCCGGGACATGGATGTGGCCGTAGATCGCAATATCGGCGCCGAGCTTCTTTGCCCGCTCCACGAGCCGTCTTGTCCCGCCGTGCACACCGAACCGGTGCCCGTGGGCCAGAAAGATGGTGTGGCCGCAGACCTCAAAACACAGCTCGTCCTCCAGAGAATCAGACCAGTCCATATTGCCGGCAACTGCCCGGATCTCATATTCGCGTTTGTCTCCCAGGATCCGTTCCAGGTCACCCTCCACATCCCCCGCGTGGATCAGCATGTCAATGGGCGCCTCCTGCCCGATTGCCCTGCGCACAAGGTCGTGGTTTCCGTGCGAGTCACTTACGATCAGTATTTTCATATTCTATGTATGGTTCCTCCCAAAAATGTCCGGGCGAGGTTGGTCAAAAGCGTGTCTGTCGTCAACAGAGAAATAATTCAGAACAATCCTACCATTTGTGAGGGGAAGATACAAGCAGGCAAAACCAGGTTTGTCGCGCCCTTAGGAGTCGCCTTCGAGGTATACCTCCTGTGTCGGTCAGCTTTTTTCGCAGAGTTGTACTAAGGCTTGCTTATGCTCAGGGCAGGCCGGGCCAAACTCGTCTCCCGTGTTGAAGACACGGTAGACTCAGACAGGTGGCCCTAAAACGCCCAGCCGTGAGGGCCGTGCGTTTTACCTGCCCTTCTCTATAAGCTTCGCCAAGTACAACTGACTGCTCAAAATAATTCCCTCCCCAGGAGGTATAACTCGAAGGCTCCAATTTCCTGCCGGGCTATGAGATGGAGATATTCCACGGGTGCCATCATACAGGCAGCAGTTTAAATGTTGAACAAAAAGTCCAAACTGTCGGAGAATCTTGTATCACCAACAAAAGAGGCAAGTTTGGAAAATCTAAGCTAACCTTTCTAAAATTGATTGACGGAGCGACAATCAGGGTCGAGGACTGCACCGCTCTGGCGAGTGAATAGTTCGGAGTCATAGATGTACTTGCCGGAAAAAGGGCAGAGGGAGGGTAAAACGCCCGGCCCTCATGGCTGGGCGTTTTAGCGCATCGCATGTCTGAGCAGACCGGGCTTTCAGGACGGGATGCGAGTTAAAGCGGCCCTCACGATGCCCTTTTTCCGGCTTAGTACATCTTGATGACGAACTCCTGAACGAGCAGAGAGGTGCAGCCGCAGACCCGTCCCTCCTCTACAAATCCGTATTTGGGGGTGCAGACATGGTTTTGCAAAAAAAGATTCTCTTTTTTTCGCAACGTGATACAATATCAAGATATTGAACGCGCTGGACGGGCTGGCCATTTCTGGATCCGGCGGCAGGTTTTGCGCGTTTCTATTGAAATCATTCAGACTGGAACTCAATTTGCAATTCATTTGAGAGGAAAGATATGAAAAAGCCCAATAAACTCCATGCGGCAGCTTCTGTCGCAGCATGCAAAATGACACGATTGATCCTTCGCAAGACCGGACGGGGAGGAACCGCTATCCCCGGTATTGTCGGTCTGAAAGTGTCGAAAAATATCCTGGCAGCCGTTTCACAGGGGATGAAGATCGTCGTAGTCACCGGCACCAACGGCAAGACCACAACCTGCAACATGATCGAGCACGCGCTCACTTCCGCCGGTCATGACTGCCTCCTGAACAAATCCGGTGCAAATCTCATGCACGGGATCGCCTCCGATCTCATCTGCAGTGCAGACTGGAAGGGAAAGGCCAGGCATGACTATGCGGTCCTGGAGTGCGACGAGGCGGCGCTCAAGCAGATCGTCCCCTATATCCGCCCCAGAGCTATTGTCGTGACCAACCTGTTCAGCGACCAGGTCGACAGATACGGCGGCGTAGAGAACACACTCAAGGAGATCCGCACCGGTGTCGAGCGCAGTCCCAAATCCGTTCTGGTGCTCAATGCAGAGGATCCCCTGTCGGCCTCTCTGGCAATCGATGTGCCCAACAAGGTCGTCTGGTACGGTCTTAATGACACGGTCGGCACCCAGGGGAATGTCGATCTCTCCGACGCGGGCAAATGCCCCAAATGCGGAAACGACTATGAGTATGACTACCATATTTATGCCCATCTGGGAGGTTTCCGCTGCCCTCAGTGCGGTCACAGACGTCAGGATCCCGATGTGGCTGTCTCTGCAATCACAGAGAAATCCTCCGAGGGCTCTGTCGTCCGCATGCGTCCCGGCAAAAAGGCCTCCGAGCAGGACGTCCGCATCGCCCTTCCGGCGGTCTACAATATTTACAATGCCGCCGCCTCTGTCGCGGCCATCCTGGCTCTGAAGCTCCCTGCACAGGAAGCTGTTGATGCTCTCTCCTCGGCACGTGCTTCTTTCGGACGGCTCGAGACCTTCGACCTCAACGGCAACCGCCTGCAGATGATCCTGGTCAAAAATCCCGCGGGATGCAACCAGGCATTTTCCTATATCACAGGACTCGAGGAAGATTTCAGCGCTGTCCTCTGCCTTAACAACCGCACCGGTGACGGCCACGACATCTCCTGGATCGAGTCCACCGATTACGAAAAACTTGTCAACAGCCCTCACCTGAAAAAACTGTATGTGGGCGGGGACAAGGCACAGGATCTCTACGCCCGTCTGCAGAAGGCCGGCGCAGCGGATGAAGCCCTGGAGCTCTTCACCGACTACTCCGCTCTCGTCGAAAAGCTGAAGGAAGAGCCCAATCCGGTCTTCCTGCTTCCCAACTACACTGCAATGATGGAACTTAGAGACGCACTCAGCCCCGAGACCGGCGCCCGGGACTTCTGGGAATGATGAAGCGACTTCCTTCTTTGTGCACACATCCTAAATAGTTATGAAATGAAGGATATTGCGCTATAAAGAATAAAAAACACAGACAAAAAACCGGAGCAGTCAGACAGGTCATTTTTCATGTGCCCGTCCGGCTGTTCCGGTTTTTTTAATCCTGTAAAATACTGTGTGCAGCACTGTAATACTATGTGAGCAAATCCGTAAAGTCTCTGTAAGCGCCGCCATTAACAGGGAGTCTGTTTCAGACTCTCATGTTTTCTCACTCGCTGTAAGGGATGAAGTCAATGGACATGCCGACATAGCCCGCGCGGATGTTCGAGGCATCTTCATAGGAAATCGCTTCGTAGTCTTCCGCGGCATTCAGAGTATCCTCTCCTTCAAAGCCGTCTCCGCCGATCACAGCCAGGTCTTCCGCATCATTGACTACAAACCAGGGTTCCTCCCGGTTCAGGCTCTCATCCATGACCAGCATTTTCTTGCAGACAAGGTCTCCGCCGTTCAGGTCAAAATAGCTGATCTCCCAGTTGCCGTCATCCTGGATCGCTTCTCTGCGGATCGTTTTGTCCTCGCAGATGTAGTAGATGCAGTCTTCATCGCTCGAGGCGATCTCAACCGGAATACCGTCTTCCATCATATAGATCTCGAAGACCGCACCCTCACCGTAGAGCTGGGGATCTGTGGGGCCGATCAGGAGTTCTTCGTTTCCGTCGTCATCGAGGTCCATGTAGATATAGCCCAGGTCTCCCGGTTTTTCAATCTCCGAGGCCATTTCATTCAGACCGCTGACGGCAAAATCGTCCTCTACCCATCCGTCAAGGAGTGCATCTCCGTAAAGATCCACGATCTCCCCGTATTCGGGCGGATACTCTTCCGCTGTGGGGTTGGAATATTCCTGTGCAACTTTCGGTTTCCGCTCTTTTTTCCTCTGCGCCCTGAACTCTTTGCGCTTCTTTTCATAGGCAACAATAAAGTCCACATTGGCCTGCTCATAGCGGTTGAACATCTCGGAAGTGAAATCATCCGGATTGATGGTGCCGGTATACCATCCCTGCCTGTTGAAATAATCCTGGATCGACTTAGTGGCGAATTTGCGACCGCGCCTCGCATAAAATTCATTGCGCGCCAGCATCAGTTCATTGTCGTCCATCCAGCTGATATCCGCCTCGGTAATATAATAGGTGTCGCTGTCGGGGAGCAGATAGTTGCTGTTCATGGTCTGCGCCTCAAATTCGCGGGAGGACCGCGCGGACATCATAGCATCTCCCGACCGTGCGCTCTGTGCCGCAGACACCGGAGCCGCCAGAGTTCCGGCTGTAATCATCAGTGCCGCAGCCGCGGCAGTAAATCGTGCATTTATCTTTTTCATCATTTATACCTCCGCACAGATTGTTCTGTTCATTCTTTATTACAATTACATGCCGCCCGTCAGAGCAGCACCCGCGGGGGAAAATCCCCAAAGGGCTTTCTCCGATGCGGTAACAGGATGTCCGCACCGCCGCGCGGCTAAAACATTCTGCATGAAAAACAGGTAATCTCCGTCAGGGGACAGGCGCGCGGCACAGGACCCGCGGGCGCTTTTGAATCCCTTCTACCTTAAAAAGTCGTTCATCCTGCCCGCCCGGTTACATTCCGGACACAAAAACAGAAAGAAAAAAGGCAGCCTGCCGGGATTGTATGTCCGGCAGCTGCCCGCAGCTGCAATTTCGTCCAGATCGGATAAATCTGACGATCACGCTCTTTCCAAATCACTCAGAAGACTCTCTATATAATGAATTTCCTTTTCCAGAGAATCCTTCTGTCTGTCGAGTTCCTCCATATGCACCATCTGTGTCTCAAGCTGGTCATCCCGAAGCAGCAGAAAACCTCCTGATACAACGTAGGGAAGCTTCTGTTTCTTCACGGTTTCCCCGTAGCGCACCGTAATCACTGCGCTCTGCTGACTGATGACGGTCCCGGGACCGTACTGGGTATGCTCTACCTCCCTGCCTTCGAGCAAGGGCATCTCAAATCCGCTGCGAAGAGCTTCCACTGCCGCCAGCCTGCTCTGCAAAGAGTCCTTCTGCGCATTCAGTTTTTCGGATCGTTCTCTCTTTTCCTCTTCCTTCTGACGCTGAGAAGATGTTTTCTTTCTGGTCTCTGTCCCTGCTTTAGCTGCCATTCTCTCACCCTTTCCGACCGCCGCTCATCAGAGCGGCATCCGCAATGCAATCACGGGATGTCTGCGCCGCCTTGCGGCAAAACATCCTGCATGAAAAATATCCTGTCATCGATATTTTTTACGCTTTCCTGCCTTCCAGACCACATGGGAATTATTCTAAAAAACCCTACAGCACCAAATATTATACCACAAATTGTCTGATAATATAATCGGATTTCCGAATAATTTTATTTTTTCTAATAACTAATACAGTAAAAAGAGCCTCTTTGGCATATCTGAATGCAACAGGCTGCGGCCAGGGTTCAGCGACCTGTCTATATAGTTTTTTTGGCTCCGGAGATTCTGAGGATCAGTGATCTGATCAGTAATCTTTCTCCATGCCGCACATACTGCAGACTTTCACGCCTTTCAGGCCGCCTTTGAAGAAGCCGCCGCAATACTGGCAGCGTCCCTGTCTTCTCCAGACAGGCCTGCGGCTGCGCAGGTACTCAGCGTCCTTGGCCTCCGCCTCCTTGCGGCGGAGAAAGTCTGTGACAGCAGGGAGTTCCGGGCAGGCGGAAAATGCCGCCTTGTCAATCTCCTGCAGGCTTGCGGGAAGGGCGATGTCGGAGAGGGATATGCAGCTCTGGAAAGCGTTTTTGCGGATGACCAGAAGTCTGGTGGAGAGGCGGACCCTCTCAAGATGCTCGCAGCCGCTGAAAGCGCCCTCGCGGATCTCGGTCACGCTGTCGGGGAGCTCCACGCTCACCACACGCGCATTGTGGAAGGCCTCGGCGCCGATATTGATGACCCCGTCGGGAACACGAACGTATTCACTCTGGCCGATATAGCGGACCAGTGTGGAGCCGTCCATGAGGAAGTCCCCTTCCTTCCTGCCGGCAGCGCCCATTGCAGCAGCCGCACCCGGGACCAGACCGGGAATCATGCCGCCCATGGCCGCGGAAGCAGCCGCGCCCTCCGGCTGTGCCTGCGCAGTCTTACGGACTGCCGTTCCATAGAGCTGCACATGAAAGCGGCCTGTCCCGTCGGACATGGGGACCGCTGTCTGTCTCAGACCGATCACGGCGTCCGCCTGCAGGAGCGCCGCGCTCTTGCGGATCTCCCGAAGGGCCTGCAGAAAGCCCTGGTCGGGATCAGACTGCTCGCGGCAGGATCCGCAGACAGGACCTACGATTTCGTATCCCGCATGCAGGTCAAGAGTTGTCACTGTCATCTTCATCATATCTGTCATCTTCTGCTCCTTTATCCGTATATCTGCCGGGGGAATCACGGCTGTCAGAAAAAGTCCGCCATGTGATAATAATTGAAGGTCATCGGCTTTTGTCTGATTGACGTTTTGCATCCCTGACGTGTAAGATAGACATAATTATGCACCGCGGGCCTGAAAAACCGCAGGCGGCCGCCGGATCCGAACTTCTTTTCCGTGCCCATACCGGTGCCTGTATATTCGCAAAGTATAGTTTACCACATGGAGGGTCTTTTTGAAAAAGCTAATCCGCGTGTTTATCGCAGTATTCTGCCTTTTTTTTGTATTGCTGGCAATACCCGGCAGTCATCTGCGCGCAATTTCCCCTTATACACAGAAAATACCGGAGTATATGTCCCGGGCCACACTCCGGCTGGCCGAGTCTATCGACAGCCTGATGGGCAGCCGGACCGGTCCGGACTCCCATGAAACCGCCTCTTCGGCACAGGGCAGCGGCCGGGAGAAGGCAAAAACCCAGGATGCTTCCGGACAGGATTCTGTAAAAGAAGAAAAAGAGCAGGATTCTTCCGGACAGGATTCCCTGAAAAAAGAAAAAGAGCAGGATCCCGCTCCGTCGGGCAGCGGCCGGTCCGGGGACCGCGGAACACAGACTCCTGCACAGACACCCGCAAAGGCAGGCGCGGAAACTGTCTCAGAGGACGGCGGACAGGGAAAAGACGGAAAAGAGGAAAAAGAGACCGAATTCAAAGAGCTGTATTATTACTATACAAAAATCTCTGATGAAGAGCGTCTTCTGTATGACGCAATGCTCCTGCTGGCCATGAATTACGGCAGCGGCGGCAAGGACTCCGAAACCCGCCTTCTGGAGACCAATCCGGCTTCGGATGCATTTGCAGAAAGCTATACACGGGCGTATAATGCTCTGATAAGAGACCACCCGGAGCTGTTCTGGATCGCGCAGGAGAAGGCTCAATTTGAATGCAGATATTATCTCCTGCCCTCTCTGGGCGGACAATACAGAGTGATCCTCTCGCTCTCCGACGCAAGCGGTCAGGAGACCTTCAATGAAGACGGTGTCAGCATCTATCTGCAGCAGCAGGCACTTCTGGAAAAGGCCGCCGATGCCCTGCTCGAGCAGGTGGATTTCACACAGTCGGACGCGGGCATTGCACTGCAGCTGCACGACCTGCTGATCGACACTGCCTGGTATAACTCGGATGCGGCTCTGAGCGCTTCCGTGTACGATTACGCGCATACCGCCTACGGAGCACTGGTCGAAGACAGCAGCGGCAATGCGGGCGCTGCGCTCTGCGACGGCTATGCCATGGCCTATGAATATCTGATGCAGCGGGCAGGCCTGAGCTGCATTGTTGTCTCCGGCTATGCCGGCCCCACGGAAGCAGACACCGAGAAGCATGCCTGGAACCTGGTGGAACTGGACGGCGAGTGGTATGAGGTCGACGCCACATGGGATGATCTGGATTTTCTGCTCTCCCCTTCGGAAGACGGCTATGAGTTGGTTCTGGAAGCTCTCTCCGACGAGGATTATATGAGCAGGATCCGGCATTACATGTTCAACCGGACTACCGAGGAGATGCGGTCCTTCACGCCGGGAGACGAATTCACCTATGTCAGTGATAACGGATGGGTGGCACTGCTGCAGCCCTCGGTCCATATCCGGTCCACAGCAGACGAAAGCGAAGAGAACCGCGACTACGTGACCCCGCTGGCTCCCACAGCGGAAGGTACATGGTACACTTGGGAAATGCTGACCGGACGCGAATAAATGCGGCACGATCTTTAACACCGCCAGAAACGCCAGAAATGAGGAAAAAAGCATGACGGAAAAAAACAAAACTGGAAACCGGAGACGGTCCATCTGCCGTTCTCTCATAATCGCATCCCTGTGCGCAGGCCTGCTGCTGGCAGGCTGCGGCGCAAACAATTCTGCGCAGACACAGGTCCCCGAAGCCGGCTCT
This sequence comes from Lachnospiraceae bacterium UBA4380, assembly GCA_002390025.1. Classification (GTDB taxonomy): domain Bacteria; phylum Bacillota; class Clostridia; order Lachnospirales; family Lachnospiraceae; genus CAG-791. Next base: position 31,120 of record DGRU01000030.1, on the reverse strand, counting down.
GAAAGTGCAGCGACACAGAATGCCGCCGCGGAAAAGACAGGGCAGGAAGCCTCCGGCACAGAAGCCGCAGAAGCCTCTGCTGCAGCGACAACGGCCCAGTCCGCCGCCTCCGCTGCTACAGGCGACCAATATGCCGATCCGGACTGGGCAGGCAGCGGGCAGTCCCCTGCATTCTCCGCAAAGGATAAGGGGCTGGTCATCGTCCTTGACCCCGGACATGCATCACAGGTCCCCGAAACCCAGGAGCCGGTCGGCCCGGGTTCCACCGAGATGAAGGAGGCAGACACCGTCGGCACTTTCGGACCTGCCAGCGGTCTGCACGAGTATGACCTGACAATGGATGTCAGCCAGAAGCTGCGCACCGAACTCGAGGAGCGCGGATATGAAGTAAAGATGACACACAGCGACACCTTCAATCCCATCGGCTGTGTCGACCGCGCTGCTGTTGCAAATGAAAATAAGGCAGACGCCTTTATCCGCATCCATGCCAACGGCTCCGAAAACACCGAGGCAAACGGCGCCATGACCATCTGCATCACAAAGGACAACCCCTATCATCCGGAGCTGTACAGCGCCTCTGCCCGTCTGTCCGATATCATTCTCAATACATACTGTGACCAGACAGGCGCCAAAAAGGAATATGTCTGGGAGACCGACTCCATGACCGGCAACAACTGGGCCGAGGTCCCCACAACGCTGATCGAGCTCGGATATATGACCAATATCGACGAAGACCTGCGGATGAACCAGGATTCCTACCAGAAGATCATGGCCGCAGCCATCGCGGACGGCCTGGACAAATGGTTTGCCGAGATGCCTGAGGAGGAACTGGCCATGCATCCCTCACTTTCCGGGGATAATGCAGGCAGCGCAGACACATCCTCCACTTCCGAAGAAGCGGCAGAGGACAGCACAGCCTGGGAGACCGGCACTGACGCCGGCAATACTGAAGACGGCGAAGCCGGCTCCGGTGAAACCGATGACGCCGATGACGCCGACGGATCACAGGACAGTGGAGCCGAAAGCGGAGAAGACGGGCAGGAGGGCAGTCCCGCACAGCCCACACCTTCCACAGGAACTCCCGCCGGGACATCTTCCGGAAACGGAACCGGTGTTACCGCCGGTTCGGACAATGATTCCGAATAACAGGAAGAACCCTGAAGGCCTTCCGAAGCATTTTGAAAGACACTGCAGATTTTGAACGGCACTGCAGAATTGAACGGCACTGCAGATTGCAGATTCCTTCAGTGCTGGAATGCATCCCGAAAAACATCAAAAACATCATCGAAAACATTTTTGGAATCATCTTCGGATACATCTTCAGAAGCATCATTAGAACATATAAAAAGACACCCTTCGGAAAAAACCACATTTTCCAAAGGGTGTCTTTTTTTCAGATTGAATTGAGCGCCCAACCGGGCGGCAGGCGGATGCCGCGCACACGACCGCCCCGGTGCCTATCGATTTCTCGTCAGCCAGTGGCGGATGAAGATGTACAGGCAGATTGCAAATGCCAGCATAAATCCGAAAAAGCCAAGGGCGGGAATGCCCAGCATTTTGGGCCGCATGTCTGTCGTGCAGATGATACTGGAGCCGATCAGGAGGGCCATGACCCACAGTCCCATGACAATGTTCCGAACCAGTCTGCGCAGCAGATCGCTCATCTCTCTGGTCGTGTCCAGCCTCATATTCACAGTCGCCTGCCCCTTCAGGTATTCCTCCAGGGCGCTCTTGACCAGGGGCGGGATCTCAACCGTCTTGTAGGCGGCGGTATAGAGTTTCCTTCCCGTGCGCCTCGCCTCATGTTTGAGGTCAAACTGTTCGAAAGTGGTCTCTCGGATGCGGGCGGCAGCGATCTCGATCATGTTGATGTCGGGGCTGATCTCGGTGAGGACGCCCTGCATATGGTTGAGTCCTCGGGCAAGCATGGTCATGCCGTGCGGGAGCTTAAGCCCGTTCTCCTTCATGATCTCAAGCACCTGCATAAAGAAGTCGAGTATATCGATACTTCCCAGGGACATCTTGCCGTAGCGCTCGACCAGGGTGCGGAGTTCGCGGTAGAGACGGCCATCGTCCACTTTGCCCTTGGTATCACAGAGCTCCAGAATCGCGCTCTCCAGACCTGCGATATCGCTGACGGCGAGGGAGCGGATCGCACGCTCCATCAGTTTCTTGTCACGGGTGGAAAGCCGCCCCATCATGCCCATGTCGATCCAGACGATCTTTCCGTCGTGAACCTTGACATTGCCCGGGTGGGGATCCGCATGGAAAAAGCCGTCTTCCATAACCTGTTTGATATAGTTGTTGACGAACTTTCGCCCCACCTCGTTCAGGTCATATCCGCGGCTCAGGAGATGATCCTTGTCATTGATCGGGCAGCCGCCGACATACTCCATCACCAGCACACGGCTTGTGGTGTACTCGCGGTAGAGGTGAGGAACGCGGACATAGGCAATCCCGCTGTTGTTGCGGGTAAATTCCTCAATATTTGCCGCTTCCTTGAGGAAATCCATCTCCTCCTGGGCGACGGCCCACATCTCATCCAGGATCATGCCCAGATCGACGACATTCTTGAGCCCGCCGACAGAAGGCATCAGATGCACCAGTCTGTGCAGAAGGCCGATATCGCGCGCCATCATATCATAGATGCCCTTGCGCTGTACCTTGATGACGACATCCTCTCCGGTCAGCAGCCTTGCCCGATGCACCTGGGCGATCGATGCCGACCCCAGTGAATCCTCCTCGATCGATGAAAAAAACTTGTGCCAGTCTTCCCGATAGGAGCGGTTGATGACTTCCTCTACCTCGGAAAAAGGCATGGGTTTGACATCATAATTCAGCTTGATGAGCTCGTCGCAGTAGGCTTTGGGGAGAATGTCCGAGTGCAGGGACATGATCTGTCCGAGTTTAATATAGGTTGGCCCGAGTTCCTCGAGAATGACCCTGAGTTTTTCCGGTGTCACGCCCCGCGTGATGTGGTTTCGGAAAAGCACTTCCCGGATCTCCTTCATCCTGGACCGGTTGTCCATCTTTGCTTTCTCTTCCATAGTCTTCCCCAGTCTGTCAGATGCAGGCTGCCGCAGGGGCAGCACATTTACTTATTTTCCATATGGTATTCCATATGAAAATGCCCGCAGCGGAAACCGGCCCTGAAGGCCATACCCGCAGCGGGCAGTTCATATCACATTTGCAAGCCGCGCGTCAGCAGTGAGCCGTGCACAGACAAATCAACATTGAGTTGCGCCGAGCTCGCTCGAAAGCGGCAACCTGTAAATTATTCCTCGGAAACTTCTCCCGCGGGAGCATAGCCTTCATCCTTGAGGGCATCATCCATTGCGTCAAGCTCTGCAGATGCAGCTGCGATCTCGTCGCCTTCCGTCACACCGGTGACATCATCAATTGCCTTCTCGGCTTCAGCGATCTTGGACTTGAGCAGAGCCAGCTCGTCCGCGCTCATCTTGGCAAGCTTTTCTTCGATAGAAACAGCATCAGCCTTGCGGGCTTCCATTGTCTTCCTGACATTGTGCTGCAGCTCTTTGTTGAGTTCCTTGCCCTGCTCAACAGTGATCTCACCCTTTTTTACGAGATCATCAATGATCTGGGAGGATTTCTCCACTGTTGTAGCGGCAGCTCCAATGCCGACAAGAAGAATTTTCTTGAGGCCGTCACCGATTTTCTCCATTGCCATTTTATACATCCTCTCTTTCCGGAGCGATCTTGACAGTGTTTTTTTCAGCAATACCGTGACGCTCCTGCACGGTCCTGCCGCAGTTACCGTTTTGAAAATAACCGATCTTCCGGCGCCGCGTTCCGGTCTTTTCCGCCGCGCCTGTCATGTATCATAATGATCAAATGTTGCAAAGCTGTTTCGGAAAAGAAATTTTTGTGAAAAGATTTCCGAAATTATTTCTAAACAACACTCTTTGATTCAGGACCCGCCGTCGCTTCCTCTTATCCTCATATAGCGGCGGCAGCTTTCACCGGGAAAGACCGCGCCTGTTCTCAGAAGCTTCTGAGCACATACAAAAGGCGGGGAATAAAGATGATCAGGCCTGCTGCCGCCGCCATGATGGCAGCGATCAGGACCGCCCCGGCAGCCGTGTCCTTGGCCCGTTTTGCCAGAGGCTGATATTCCTTTGTCACCAGGTCAACCACAGCCTCAAGCGCTGTGTTGACAAGTTCCAGGCCCATGATCAGTCCGAAAAGAACCAGGCAGATGCACCACTCGGTCACCGAGATGTGCAGGATCAGTCCGAAAAAGACGACCAGCACTGCCATGGTGCAATGGATCTTCATATTGCGTTCTTCCAAGCCGGCAAATATTCCGTCAAATGCGTGTCCGAAACTCTTTGTGATCGTCTGGGCTGTCGTCTTATGTTTCCGGCTGCTTTTCCCGGCTGCTTTTCTGTGTTTTTCTGTCCGGCGGCCTTTACGGCCTGCCTGTCCAGCAGTCTCCGCTGCCCCGCTGCTTTTGCGCCGGCCCTTCTTCCTGCTCTGTCCGCCTGCAGGTCCGGCAGCTTTTCCGCCTTGTCCGGCTGCAGGCCCGGCAGTCTTTCTGCCGTCAGCCGCCGCGGGTCCGGCAGTCTTTTTATTCTCAACAGCTGCGTCTTCTGCAGGCTGTGTACCGTCAATGACACCGTTCTTAGCAGCTTCTGTGCCCCTGTTCACATCCTGATCCCGATCTGTCTCTACCATGATCCATCTCCGATCCAGAGTTCATTCGTTTGCCGTACTTTTTACTTAAGAAGGTATTAAAAAACGTTATTAAAAACTGTTTCCACACCTATTTTTCCACAGCAGAGCACCTTTGTCAATTGTCGAAAACTGCCGCGCAATCCTGCAGGCCCCGATTACAATGATACGTCGAGGACATGCTCCCCGCACCGGCGTCAAAGATCTCGTCGCAGGATATCAGAAATACATCCAGCGGTTATTCCGGCTCTGGGCAAGCGCGACGTAATACCGGATCCCGTCTTCATCATTCATTGTCAGCTCGCCCCTGCCGTTTTCTTCGTCATTCATCTTGGCGACCGTCCTGCAGGCCTTTCCGTACTCTTTTGTCAGACGGCGAAGTCTGGAGGAAAGGTGCTGCATGGCAAGCAGGATAAAGGTTGGTCTTTCTTCAAACATCCGGTCCAGTCCCTCCTCAGTGAGGCGGGTCAGAACTGTGTCATCTTCCAGGACTACAGCAGTTGCGGAACGGGGCAGCTTTTCAATCAGTCCCATTTCGCCGAAGAACTGGTTCTCATTGAGCTCAGCGAGTTTCACCTCCTGCTCTGTGCCGTAGTCTGTGTAGATACCGACAGTGCCGCTGCCGATATAGTACATGCAGTCTCCTGCATCGCCCTGGCGGAAGATAACCTGCTCTTTCCTGAAACGCAGGTTCTCCCTCATCTCTCCGTGCTCTTCCCGGATCTGTTCAATATCTTCATATGTTTCCATCGCTTCGAGCGAAGTGCTGAGATTGAAGAAGCGATCATAGTCTTTCAGGAATTTTTTGATCTTGGAGAGAAGTCCTTCTTTTCTGCTGTCGATTTCTCCTCTTGTCCGGTGCATTTCACTGATGGTATTGCATACTTCCGTATAATCCTCGGTCAGCTCCCGCAGACGGCGGCTCAGGTTTTTCATGATCATCTTGATCTGTTCGGGGTCTTCCGAAAAGAAGTTACTGAGCTCCTCTGCGCTGATCTCGAGGACCTTGACCTCATCATGTGCAGCCACAACTGTAGCAGACCTTGTCCACGCCTCCAGAACTGCCATCTCGCCGAAGATCCTGCCTTCCCCGAGTTCTGTCAGCTTTGTCTCATCCTTGGTTCCGTAGCCGAGAAAAACACAGACTGTACCCTCGATGACCTTGTACATGCATTTGCCTGCAGAGCCTTCCCAAAAAATCACTTCATTCTGCTTAAATACTTTTTCCTGCATGTTCTACTCCTCTCACTCTCATTAACGGTATTTATTACAATTGTGTTTGTTTTTACACGATTACAGACACATTATACTATAAATCGTATACTGTTTATCCATTTTTTACAAATCTGTCCTGCTGATTTACAGCTGTCCGCGCCGGCGGTCCCTGGCATCAAGCACCTCCCGTATGTCCTCGTGCAGGCCCGGACCGTCCATGGTCCTGCGGGTGTATTCGATGATGAGGTCCGCCTCCGGCGTATCTGTAAGGATTTTCTCCAGCAGGGGAGTGAAATCAATGGTCCCGTCGTGCAGGCGCCGGTGCTGGTCATTCATGCCGTCATTGTTGTGCAGATGGTAGGCGCGGATCTGCGGCTGCAGATCTTCGATCAGACCAAAGAGGTCCCAGCCATTGGCATTTGCGTGTCCGATATCAATGAGCACACCGCACCGCATGTCACGGCAGAAGTCTGTAAATTCCCTCTGGTCCAGCAGCATGTTTTTCTGCAGGATCGTCCCTGTGTTTTCAATCAGTACCTCGCAGTCGATGGTCCCGAAAAGTTCCCGGAGTTCTCTGTAATTTTCTACGGCATTGCAGAGCATCTGCTCTTTGGCGGCCGGATCAACGCGGCAGTTATTGAGATGCATGGTAAAATGTGTACTTCCCAGAATCTGTGCGTACTGATAAGTCTGACGGACATGCCACATGGATTCCTCATATTCGGCCGTTCCTCTCGCCGCGGAATGCTCCACGCAGTAGACCGGTCCGTGGAAGGAGATCCGGTGCTTTTGCAGGACATCGAGATTGTCTCTCAGGGCCTTTTCAAAATCGCGCAGGTCAAACATGGCCAGAATCTCAAATCCTATTTTATCTCCGTAAGCTCTGGAATAGTCCCTGATCCGGGACAGTGAAGAACTGCCGAACAGACAGGTATCTATATAAACCGGATTCATGTTCATCTTTTTTATCACCTGTTTCTTAATCACTAATGCAGATCAATATCATACGCTGAAAACCTTCTCCATCCAGGCGCCAAAACAGGCAGGTTTTGCCGTCAGCCGGAGAGTGAACAGGTCATTTTCCTTCTCTGTTATTTTGGCATAGAGACCATCGCCGATGTCAATCTTCAGATTCTCATAGGCGGAAAGTTTCTCTTCCGTCTGCAGGACCAGCTCATCGTCGGAGACCGCCTGGATCATTCCCGGCTTTTTCTCGCCGGACACATGCTTTCCGTCCAGGGAGTAAAAGCCGACGGCGGCCGGAACCGGCAGTTTTCTCAGTTTCTCTGTTTTTTTCTCCAGGTGCAGATCATAGGGAGCACCGATCCCCGACACCCCGTAAACCCTGGTCGTCTCCTGTACTCCCTTGGGGGTGATATCGAGTGTGAAATCGACCTCCAGATCCTCCCGGATCATGGCGCGGGTCGCGGAGGAGATCAGGATCTGTCCCTCTGTCGTGTAGGATTCGATCCTTCCCGCCAGATTGACAGCAGCTCCCATGACGCCGTATTTGGTGCGGCGCTCGGAACCGATGTTGCCCAGGATCACCTCATCCGTGTTGATACCGATCCCCATCGACAGAGGCATGAATCCCCGCTCTGCATTCCACTCGTTGACTGCCTTCATCCTGCTCTGCATGCCGACCGCAGCCGCCACCGCGTCCGAGGCGTGGGTCTGTGTGGTCACCGGCGCGCCGAAGATCACAAACATACCGTCTCCCAGGAACTCGATCAGGGTCCCGTTGAAGCGGCTGATCTCCTCGTACATCTCGGAAAAATAGTGATTGACCATGGCGATCAGGTCCTGGGGCTGCATCCTCTCGCAGAGCATGGTAAAGCCCCTGAGATCGCTCATCATGATGGTCAGCGTGCGCTTCTGCCCGCCCAGCTTCCAGCCGTCCGGAGACTCGAGGATCTCCCTGACAATATCATCGGACAGATACCGTCCGAAGGTCTCCTGCAGCACCCGGTTGCGCAATGCCAGACTCTCATTGAGCTTCCTGATCTTTTCCATGGCCATCACAGCGTCCCGCATCTGGGTCAGTTCCGTGATATCGCTGATGACCAGGATTACGCCGACAGGCTCGTCCAGCTCTTTGAGATAAGAGGACACAATACGCAGCTGCTTCCGGCCCCGCGCTGTATAGTAGGGCACATATCTCTCCTGCCGTCTGCCCTTCATATAGATGACATCCAGAACACATTCCGTGAAGGGGTCATTCTCCTCCTCCGCAAAAAAACAGCTGGCAAATTTCCTGTGCTCCAGTTCCTCCCTCTCCCGTTCCAGAATTGCCACCGCGGCATCGTTGACAAGCTCGATCATGCCGTCAAACCGAATGGCCATGACACCTTCCGACATATCAGAGATTATGCTGTTTTGAATAATTCTCCGGTTTTTCATAGTGACTCCCCGGCCGTCAGCCTCTGTCATCCCGGGTTCTGCCGCATCTGCGGAAAAAGCCCCTCCGGATCTTTATACATCCCGGCGGATACCGCCCCCAGCTTCGCACAGGTCCCTGATCACTTCGCCTGCAATGATAAGCCCTGCCACAGAGGGCACGAAGGGGAGGCTTCCCGGTGTCGACCGGCGCGGGCGGGTCTTTTCCCCTTTTTCACCGATTTCTGCCGGCTTCTTTCCCTCTCCTTCATCGGTTCCTGCCGGATTCTTTCCCTCTCTTTCACCGGTTCCTGCCGGATTCTTCTCCTCCGGATGATCTCCGGCTCTCTCCTCTGAATCCTGCATGGAATCCTGTATGGAGCCGCCGGACACTTCCGGCTGCAGAGGTTTCTCCCTGGAATATACGACTTTCAGGCTTTTCACACCGCGCTTTTTCAATTCCCGGCGCATGACCCGCGCCAGAGGATCTATGGAAGTCTCATAAATATCCGCCACCTCGAATGCGGAGGGATCCAGTTTATTTCCCGCGCCCATAGCGCTGATGATAGGTACTCCCGCCTCCTCTGCCTGCAGGACCAGCTGGATCTTGCCCGTCACTGTGTCGATCGCATCCACAACATAATCATAGGCGGAAAAGTCAAACTGTCCGGCTGTCTCGGGAAGATAAAAGCATTTATGTCTGTGCACCACGGCATCCGGATTGATGGACAGAATACGCTCCGCCATGACATCGACCTTGTTCCGGCCGATCGTATCCATGGTCGCGATGATCTGGCGGTTCAGGTTGGAGAGCACCACTTCGTCATTGTCGATCAGGTCGATCTCTCCCACTCCGCTTCTGGCCAGAGCTTCCGTGACATAACCGCCGACACCGCCGACGCCGAAAACGGCGACCCTCGATGCCGCAAGCTTTTTCATCGCCTCATCCCCCAGCAGCATCCTGCTCCTGGAAAATCTGTCTTCCATAATATTTACCTCAGTTCCATGGCTGTGTGAGTTCCATTGCCGCGTGAGCTCCATTAGCCACATGAGTTCCATCGGCCGCGTGAGCTCCATTGACTGCTTGAGCTCCATTGGCCGCGTGAGTTCCATTGGCTGTGTGAGCCCCATTGGCCGCGTGCCATGATCGGCGTATGGATAATCTGCCTGCCAAAGCGGCAGCCCCCATCGTCCCGTCAGTCACTTGATGAAATGATCGATCGCGTGATTCAGAGCTTCCACCGCTTCCAGATCATCCTGCTCGATTGCCTCTACGATGCAGTGGCTGATGTGGTTTTTCATGATCACCTTGCCGGTGTTGTTTATCGCATTGCGGACCGCCGACAGCTGGATCAGGACTTCGCTGCAGTCCTCATCCCGCTCCACCATCCTTCTGACAGATTCCAGATGGCCGATCGCCCTTGAGAGCCTGTTGAGGACAGCTTTCTTCTCATCATCACTGTGTACGTGATGATGACCGCGGCTTTCATGTGAATGCGTTTGTGTATGCGTGTGGGCATGCTCGTGTGTATGATCGTGCATTTCTACTCCCGAATGAAATGTATACATGTTATACCGGATTATATTATATCATCCCTTCGCAACTATCGGTAGAAAAGATGGCGGCCCCTGTTTCCCCGCTGCTTCTCCTGTTTCCTTCCCCCCTGCTTCTCCAACTGTATTCCGTTCATTTCCCGCGGCTGGTTTCTGTGACTGGTTCCGTGACTGCTTTCAGTGACTGCTTTCTGTGGCTGTTTTCTGTGGCTGTTTTCGGGAATCTTATCCCCCCGCCCCGCTTCCTGCCTTTTTTTCATTCTGATAAAATACCATTGTGGAAGAAAATTACTCACCGCTTTTGTACAAACTACAAAATACAGTATCCTTCTCTTCCGGATCAGTGCCGGAGCGATTCCCTTTTTGCCGGCCTGCATGATAGATCAGCAATCTTTGAAAACAGAAAGGAAGCCTCACATGCATATTCCCGATCATTATCTCAGCCCCCAGACATGCGCCATCATGACAGCCGCCGTCATTCCCGCCTGGGCTGTCTCTATCAAAAAGATCCGTCTGGAACTGCCGCTCAAAAAGATCTCGCTGATGGGTGTGGGCGCAGCCTTTTCCTTCCTGGGAATGATGTTCAATATCCCCCTCCCCGGAGGTACCACCGGCCACGCAGTGGGAGGCACCCTGATCGCCATTCTGCTGGGCCCCTACGCGGCCTGTATCAGCGTCAGTATGGCGCTGCTGCTGCAGGCTCTGCTCTTCGGAGACGGCGGCATCCTGGCCTTCGGTGCCAACTGCTTTAACATGGCCTTCGTCCTGCCCTTTGTGGGATATGCGGTCGCCTGTATGATCTCACCCGCTCTGAGAAATACATCCGGCATTATGGCAGGGTCCGGCACCGGAACCCTCCCCCGGGCTTCCGCTCCCGGCAATCGCAAAAGAAACCTGATCGCGGCGGCCATTGGCTCCTATGCAGGAATCAACGCGGCATCCCTGTGCGCGGCCATCGAGTTCGGCATCCAGCCCATGCTCTTCCGGGATGCAGCGGGGAATGCCCTCTACTGCCCCTATGATCTGCGAATCGCCATCCCCGGTATGATGATCGGCCACCTGACCATCTTCGGACTTGCGGAAGTCATTTTCACTGTCGCCATTCTGTCCTTTGTATACGCGACAATGGCGGACACCGCCTCCGCAGCCGTCAGAGAACAGGCTTCTGCTGATTCTGCCGCTCCTGCGGCTTCCGGCAAGGCAAAGGGGGATCTTCCCCTCAAGGTCCTGCTCGGCGCCCTGATCGTGCTGACTCCCCTGGGACTCCTCGCCGAGGGCACCGCCTGGGGCGAATGGGGCGTGGACGAAATCGCCGCCACCGGCGCGGGATACACCCCCGAAGGAATGCTCAAGGGCTTCACCTTTGAAGCCATCCTGCCGGACTACTCGCTGGAGGGTCTTCCCGACTGGACTGCCTACATCCTGGCAGCGGTCATCGGCACTGCCCTGCTATTGATCATCTTCCGCGCTGCTGCAGCTCTCGCTTCAAAAAAGCTCGGAGAACCTGCTGCCTGAGTTAAGTTGGGGACGGTTTGGAGACAGGGGACGGTTGGAGACACAGAACCGTCCCCTGTCTCCAAACCGTCCTTTTTCTCCAGAACCTTTCCCTGTCTCCCCCCCCACAATTATCATTTATGACTGAATCCATCCTGAAAATCCTGTCTCTTCTCTCTGAAAGAGACCTTCCCGGACAGGTTCCGGAACATACTGCAGGAAAAGGTCTCCTGAAAAATATTGCACCGGCTCTGCGGCTCTTCACCGCTCTCTGGTGCATTCTTTTGTGTGCCCTTTCCCACAACGCGGTCTTTGTAATCGGAGTCCTGGCCGTAGAGCTGGTCCGGCTGGCGCTCCTGCCGGGAAAGTCCCTGCTGCGTGTTCTGAGAAGGGTGATCCCGCCGGTTCTTTTTTCCCTGCTGATCCTGCTGCCCGGATTCTTTCTGGGACACCCCAGGACAATGCTGACCATCTCCATGAAGGTCCTGACGACCGTCCTGATCCTTGCCCTCCTCAATGAAGACCTGCGCTGGCAGCAGATCACGGCCTCTTTTCACGCCCTCCATGTTCCCCAGGTGTTCATCCTGACTCTGGACATGACCGTCCGCTTTCTGGACCTCATGGGCCGCATGAGCCAGGCCATGTACGAGGCCGTCACCCTGCGCACAGTCTCCTCCTCGGGAAAACAGTACGACCGGTCCAGAATGAAGGCGGCAGGCGGAATCCTGGGCACAGTCTTTCTGCGGTCGGAGATCATGGCCGCTGAGGTCACCGAAGCCATGGAATGCCGCTGTTTTGACGGCACCTTCAGAATCTATGAAAAACACAAAAGAGGACCTGCAGATTATATCTACGCACTGCTGATCCCCCTGCTTCTGGCCGTCTTTTTCCTCACCGGCCGCTGAAAAATTTCTGTTTTCCTGAAGCTGCTGCGGCTATGGAACGGACACAATTCACTGCTCTCAACGCGGATAATAGGGCAGAGGCGGCCATGCCGCCCTCTACCCCCCTACCGGCCCGTGTCCGCCGTAAAGCGGAAAATACATTACACGTTACACGGGCCGTGTCATTAAAAAGCCGCCCTCACCGGGCGGCACAGGAGCTCTCTATGATCGTTTTAAATGACGTAACCTATCGCTATCCCGACGGCACCCCGGGGCTGAACCATGTCAGCCTGCATCTGCACGCAGGAGAATGCTGCGTCCTGACCGGTCCCAACGGCAGCGGCAAATCCACCCTCTTCCGCATCCTGAACGGACTGGCCTTTCCCCAGTCCGGCTCCTACCTGCTGGATGATCAGCCCATCACGGAAAGCTATCTCAGGAACAAAAAAAACGCGGCAGCCTTCCACCGCCGCATCGGTTACCTTTTTCAGAACAGCGAGACACAGCTCTTCACCCGCAGCGTCGAGGATGAAGTCGCCTTCGGCCTGTGGCAGCTGGGCCTCTCCGAAGAAGAGGTGCACGCCCGTACCGACCACTATCTGGACATGCTCTCCCTGACCGCAATGAGGCACCGCGCCCCCTTCCATCTGAGCGGAGGCGAAAAAAAGCGCTGTGCCCTGGCCGCCGTCCTGGCCATGGAGCCGCAGGTCCTGATCATGGACGAGCCCCTGGGCGGACTGGACGAAGAGGGACAGCGCTGGATCTCCGACTGCATCCTCTCCCTCAAGGGAAAGGACCGCCTCATCCTGGCCGCCACACACAGCCGGTCTCTGGCAGACAGCCTGGCCGACCGCATACTGACAATGGATAAAGAGCATGGAATACACTAGGTGGGGGAGACGGTTGGAGACAGGGGACGGTTCTATGTCTCCAGCCTGTCTCCAACCGTCCCCCAAAGAAAAAAAGCACCGGCATCCCATTCGCGGGTACCGGTGCTTTCTATATGACTGGATCAATTTAAACTCAGGGTCTTCACAGTCCTGTTATAAAGCCGCAGGAAGAAGATGACGGACAGCAGTGCCGACATCAGTTCCGCGATGGGGAAGGCCCACCAGATCAGGGTGACTTCTCCGAAGGTAGCCAGGAACATGGCGACCGGGATCAGAACAACCAGCTGTCGTCCGACAGAGACGATCAGGGAGTAGTAGCTGTAGGAAAACGCCTGGAAGATGGAGCCCATGGCGATACAGGCGCCCGCCAGACCAAAGGAAAGCGAGATGATCCTCAGGGCCGGAACCCCGATGCGGATCATTTCCTCAGAGGCATTGAACATACCCAACAGGGCATGGGGGAAGAGGTGGAAGACCAGTGTTCCGCAGAGCATGATTCCCACGGCCAGGCTTACGGAGAACTTGAGGGCTTCCTTGATGCGGTCGCTCCTGCGCGCGCCGTAGTTGTAGGCGAGCACGGGGATGAGACCGTTGTTCAGACCGAAGACCGGCATGAAGAAGAAGCTCTGGAGCTTGAAGTATACGCCGAAGACTGCGGTCGCCGTCTTGGAAAATGTGCCCAGGATCTGGTTCATGGCGTAGGTCATGATGGAACCGATGGACATCATCAGGATGGACGGAGCAGCCACGAAGTAGATCTTTTTGATGATCTCCCCGGAGGGATGCAGGATCTGCGGAATCGAGATATGGATGTCCTCGTTCTTTGTGATATTGAGATAACAGCTGACGCAGGCAGCCACTACCTGGCCCAGGACCGTTGCGGCTGCGGCGCCGGCAACGCCCATCTTCGGGAAGCCGAAGAGGCCGAAGATCATGATCGGGTCAAAAATGATATTGATGATGGCGCCGGTGGCCTGGGAGATCATACTGTAGAAGGTGCGCCCGGTGGACTGCAGGAGCCTCTCAAAAGTGATCTGGAAAACCGCGCCGAAGGACATGCACAGGACGATCCTCAGGTAAATCGTGCCGTACTCCTGCACCAGGGCATCCTTGATCTGTGTCCCGATGAAGGGACCCGCGCCGAACAGGCCGATCAGCAGGAAAAGGATGTAGGTCAGGATGGCCAGAAACAGACCGTTGTTGGCGGCTTCATCCGCGCGGTCAAACCGCCTCTCTCCCAGGGATTTGGACAGGAGGGCATTGATACCGACGCCTGTACCTGCCGAGAAAGAGATCAGCATATTCTGCATGGGGAAGGCCAGGGTGACCGCCGTCAGCGCGTCCTCAGACAGCCGTGCGACAAACATACTGTCCACAACATTATATAGAGCCTGAACCAGCATCGATACCATCATGGGCAGCGACATGGTGATGATCAGTTTTTTTACAGGCATAGTGCCCATCTTGTTTTCTCTGGTCTTCTGCATGCGGGTAAATCCTTTCCGTCAAAAAACTCCGCACCGCCTGCATACCGGCTGTACGGAACAGATACCTCTCCTTTACCTTGTACTTTAATTATTCTCTATTAGTAAGACAAGATAATAGCATACAAATAAAATTCATACAACATAATTTTTCACCATACAAAAACCATGGCAGAAACACCTGCCATGGCTTTTATTTCAGCATCAATAGATCCGCTCCGGTCTCTTTTTGCGCCGGAAAGACTGCTGCTCTCTCTTTCAAATCTCAATCTCTTATTCTTCGACAGAATCAGATTCTGCAGATCCATCTTCTCCGGATTCCTCTTCTCCGGACTCAGATTCCTCCGCTTCGACTGCCTCATCCCCGTCTTCCGCCTCTGCTGCGCCTTCACTTTCATAGGGCTCGTCGGGCTCCTGGTAATATTTTTTGTCAATAAAATAGCCGATTCCGAAGCCGATCACTGCAACGGCGAGCTGAGGAATCTGCGACTCAAGTCTCAGCAGACCGCCAATGATCAGGCCGAAGGCGTAGCCCAGCGCAACGCCGTAAAACTCCGATTTGGGAATGGTGTTAAAATATTTTTTCTGTGTACTGTGGGTTTTCTTTTTATTATTCATCGTTTTTACCCCGTTTCAGGCTCACTGTATATACTTGCTGAATCCGCCTGCTGTTTTACTCTGCGTCTTCTTCCCCGTCGTCATCCGCATTGCGGGCAAACATAGCCTTGAGTGTATCCTGTGTGGAAGCCCCCTCGATCACCTGGCGTTCTGCAGGCGTCTGTGCGGCAGCCTTCGACACAGAAACTGCGGCCTCTGTACCTTCTACAGCCTCTTCAGCTCCCTCTTCCGGCTCATCCTTGACCATGAAATGTTTCTGGTCGTACCACCAGCCGATGATCACGCCGATGATACAGAAAAAGATGGCAAAATCGCTGTTGTTGACCTCAGCGATACCGCTCAGATTGATCACAGCGGGGATTATATAGCCAATCGCAATACCCAGAACAAATCCATAGAATTCCGACGCGGGAATCCTGCCGTAGATCGTCCTCTGCGTACTGTGATATCCGTTCTTTGCACTTTTTATTTCAAATTTCAATGATCATTACCCCCTTCACATTTTCCCGTTCCGCTCAGGATCCGCTCACAGTGCCCGTCCCCGGGCGATGAAGCACAGGTTCTGGTTCCTCTTAGAGAAAACAGGCGCCCGGAGACGCGGCTCCGGACGCCTTATATCCATTAAGTAATATATCGCTGAAAATCGCCGGTGTCAATCAAAGACACCAAACCAAAAACGCCGCGAGACGCCGTGCCGGGATCAAAACCGGATCGCAGCCGGGAATCATGATGAGACTATAACCGGCTGCCGGTCAGGCGGGCAGCAGCCCTCTCTGCAGGCCTCAATGTCATATTTCTTATTATCTTATTTCTTATTCTTTTTTGCCTTCTTTGCCTTTGCAATCTCCTGCTTGTGCATTTCCTGCACGTGATCAAGAGCGGAATACATGGGCTCGATATTCTTGTGGTGAATAACACGGTCCACATAGTTCCTGGTAACTGCAAAGACTGTTCCGCTGCAGGCCAGAACGCCGATCAGGTTGGGGATGGCCATGAGGCCGTTGAAGGTATCGGACAGATCCCATGCCAGCTGCAGTTCCATGGTGGAACCGACGAAGATGAAGAGCACGAAGATTGTGCGGTAAATAATAGTGGCTTTCGTTCCGAACAGATACTCGAATCCGCGCATGCCGTACTGGCTCCAGCCCAGAACTGTGGAGAATGCGAAGAGCAGGATGGCAAGGGCGATGAAAGCGCCGCCCGCCTTGCCGAATACGGAGGAGAAGGCCTCGGAGACCAGTGCCGTACTGGCGGAATCGGAGATCATCTCACCGGTATTGAGGTCGACAACACCGCTCGAAAGGATGGCGAACGCAGTCAGGGAACATACGATGATAGTGTCCGCGAAGACTTCAAAGATACCCCACATACCCTGCATGACAGGCTCGCGGATGTTGGAGGCGGAGTGAACCATAACGGAAGAACCGAGACCTGCCTCGTTGGAGAAGACGCCGCGCTTCATACCCCAGGTGACAGCCAGCTTGATGCCGTAACCTGTGATACCGCCGCCGACAGCCTTCATGGCGAAAGCGCCGCGGATAATGGAAGCAAAGACAGCAGGGACCTGACCGATATGCGCAATCACGATAATAAGTGCGCCGAGAACATAGGCAATGGCCATAAAGGGCACGAGTTTCTCGGTGACAGCCGCAATCCTCTTGATACCGCCAATGATTACGAGGGCTGCCAGGATCATCAGAATGATACCTGTTACATAGGTGGGAATGGTAAATACCTGGTTGAGGTTGGCACTGATGGTGTTGACCTGGCTCATATTGCCGATGCCGAAGGAGGCAATGGTGCAGAAGACACTGAAGAGCACTGCCAGAACCGCGCCGATCTGCTTGCATCCGGGCTTGGACCCCAGACCGTCGTGCAGATAGTACATGGCTCCTCCGCACCACTCGCCGACTTCATTTTTGCGGCGGTAGTAAATACCCAGGACGTTTTCGGAGAAGTTGGTCATCATGCCGAAGAAGGAGACGATCCACATCCAGAAGATCGCTCCGGGACCGCCCGAGACGATGGCTGCCGCGACACCCGCGATATTACCTGTGCCGATGGTAGCCGCCAGCGCCGTGCAAAGACTCTGGAACTGGCTGATGGACTTGTCGTCTTTTGCCGTGTGCGCCGTTACGTGACGGTCTGTAAAGACAGCTCCGATGGTCTTGGAAAACCAGTGTCTGATGTGTGTGATCTGGAAAAACCCGGTCAGAAGAGTCATCAAAATACCGGTTCCGACCAGAAGGATCAGCATGGGAAGTCCCCATACAAACCCGTTTACCGCACCGTTGATGTTCGTGATCTTTTCAATGGCAGTGACGGCTGCCATACCGTTTCCTGTCGCCAATAACCCCGACATTGTTTCCTCCTTATAGAACCCTTTATGTGTTGCCTTGATCCGCAGTAAACCTCCCGCCGCTCCTGTATTGAGCAGTTATTTTGTGAAAAAAGCCTTCCCCGGTCCCCGCTCCTGCGCGACCGTACTCCCCGGAGGCGTCCTCACAGGAAAGCAGACCACTGCGGCATTTTATCACTTTAAATGGACAGATTGTCACTTGCTCAAAAAAAAGCGTTCGGAGACGAACGTCCGAACGCCTTTGTTCTATAAGAATATAGCGCTGAAATCCTGTTTTGTCAACATTTTGTACTATTGTATACCATAAGCATAGACATAAAGTTATTGTACAGACCCACCTGAACTCGAGGTGTTTTTGCGTGGTTTCCAGCGCAAAAACCACACCCGCACACGCAGTGAAATGCGGTTTTGCAGGAATCCTGTGCTGCTCCGTCAGATTACAGTCTGGAATAACCGAAGCCGTTGCAGATTGCATCGATCGGCTCGTTGTTCATGCACATCTTGCAGTTGGCAGGCTGATAGGATTT
This sequence comes from Lachnospiraceae bacterium UBA4380, assembly GCA_002390025.1. Taxonomy (GTDB): domain Bacteria; phylum Bacillota; class Clostridia; order Lachnospirales; family Lachnospiraceae; genus CAG-791. The sequence goes on along the minus strand of DGRU01000030.1, from coordinate 13,027 downwards.
GTAATCCGGAAGGTCTGAAGTGGTGTAGAGTGCATGCACCGGATAATCCATGACCTTGCTGACTGCGGAATAAATCGCGGAGATGCCTACGATCGTGCCGCCGTAGTAGTCGATCGACTTCTGGGCGCGCGCGATGGTCTGGCCGGTGGTAGCGGATGCGAGCAGGAGCAGGCAGTGTTTGCCGCGGACCATCATCTGGTTGTTCTCTCTGACAATCATCTGGCCCGAAAGATCGTACTCCGGAGACATGATATAAATTGTTTTGTGGGCATTCATGGACATAATGCCTGCGCGGGTGAGCTCTTCGGCCATGTAAGCGCCGATTACTTCCATGCCATCCATGCACACGATCGTATCTACGACTGTGCTGGCCACATAGTTCTCGCTCATTGCGTGTGCAGCGGCCATGGCCTCGTTCTGTCTGGTCTTCATCGTCGTCATATCGATATAATAATTGATATGAGAGTTCGGAGTTACAAAGTGTCCGGGGATCACTTTCATAATAACATCATGGTGCCGGGTAGAACGCATCTTTGTATAACTCTGCATATTAACCTCCCTCAATTCAAATTGTTTACCATTCTGATCGCATCTAACACTAAGATGCCTGCCTGACAATATTATACAATAATTTCCATAAAAATGTGCATACTTTGTGCATTTATTATTAATATCCGTCACAATCGTATGCCTGCCCGGATCCATATGCTCAATCCAAACTAGCCCATCATGAACCCGCTGACCAGGAGACAGACGCAGGTGAGCGCCGCCCCGATGGCGGAATAGGGGATCTGGGTAAAAGCGTGCTCCATATTTTCGATCCTGGACGCGGCAGAGGCGAGCACCGTCGCATCCGAATAGAAGCAGGCGTGGCTGCCGAAAGTGCTGCCTGAGAGGATGGCCGCCATGGTGAGGATGAGGTTGGCGTCGACCGCCGCCGCCAATGGGATGATAATGGGGATGACGATCGTAGAGATCCCCCAGGTGGAACTGGTCGCAAAAGTCAGGACCGATACAACAAGGAAAACGATCATGGGATAGGTCTGCGGAGTCACGAAAGGCTGCACTGTGGAGATGACATATTCCGAAAGATGCATGGCATTGCAGCAGCGCGCGACCGTGAAGGCTCCGGCCAGAATGGCCAGGGTGGGCATCATCTCGCAGAAACCGCTGATCAGAAGCTCACTCCACTGGGTAAAAGTCATCTTTCTGCGGGGGACATACAAGAGAAGACACAGGGCAAGCGTCACAATGACTGCCGCCAGTATATCGTCGGAGACGATTGTGATCACGATCAGGACCAGGATGGGAAGCAGGAAATCCACAATGCTCCCGTCCGTTTTCTCTTCTTCCGCCTCCTGGTTATATTTTGCGCTCTCCTCACTGAAGGTCCTCCCGGTCTTCCGCACCCGCTCATAGGCTTTCTTCATGGGGCCGATCTTCGGCAGCCAGCCCGCGGCGAACAAAAAGACCATGATCACGGTGATGATCGCGTAGAAAATAAAGGGAATGGTCTGTATGTACATGGCAAGTCCGGAGGCAAAACCCATGGCCTGCACGGCCTTCTCCTTCATAAAAAGAGAGATATAAAAGGCGGTCCAGGTGGAAAAAGGGAGCAGCACGCAGATGGGCGTACCGGTGGAGTCGAGCATATAGGCCAGTGCCTCCCGCGGGACCTTGCGGCGGTCACAGATGGGCCGCATACAGGTCCCCACCGTCAGCATGTTGAGATAGTCGTCGACAAAAATGACGACACCCAGAACAAAGGTGCCCAGGAGGGCCCCCCGTCCGGTTTTGCACAGGTGCTCGCCGATACGGATAAAGCCGCTTGTCCCCTTCGACTCCCTCAGGAGTGCGATCAGACTTCCGAACAGCCCGCACACCAGGATGACCCACTGGTTCTCCGGGTCTGAGAGGGTCTCCAGAAAGATCTCCACCCACGGCAGGAAAAAGCCTGTTCCGTGCATGATGATACAGGCGATCACAGAACCCGCCAGCAGAGACTCAAAGGATTTTCTTGTCAGGATTGCTGTCACTATAATAAAAACAATCGGGATCAGTGTCAGTGCTCCATATTCCATAGCTGTTTACCTCATTACCAATACAGCCGGATCCAGCCGACAGGCGGCTAAAAACAGAATATAAGAAAACCATCCCAGGTGCAACATAATTTATAACTGTGAAATATCGTAGATAAGGCAGGACAAATGTGCTACAATAGCTTTGTCAATTTCTACCAGAAATTGACAAAAGATATGCAGGTATTTGGGCATATGTACTATTTACCGCACATCTCCGAATGTTCAGGCACAAACGTCAATTCAGAAAGGAGACAAGTTATGAAAACCAGAGCAAGGCTGTTATCCATAGTTCTTGCAGCCGTAACGGTGATCGGCAGTGCGATCCCGGCATTTGCGGCTCCCGCAGAAGGCGGGTATCAGATCGAGCTGAATCAGGTCGGCAGTTTTTCTCAGGAGGGCATTTCCATTTACCAGAATTCCTTCCTGGAGATCAAGGGTGAGAACGAAGCTTATGTGTACAGCAAGGACGGGAAGAAGGTCTTCCCCGATGCCGTAAAAAATGCCCATTATCTCGAGAGAGGTATGTTCGAATACACCAAGGCAGAAGGATCGGATGTAAACTCCAACGCTCTGGTCAGTGCTGACGGCGATTTCCTGATTCCTTTTGAATATGCCTTCTATGCATGGCCCGGAGAATACAATAACCGGACTCAGAACAGATTTATCCTTGCCTACTACGGCACAGAAGAGACGGAAGACGACGATGACTATCTCTTCTACACGACAGAGGATATGGTCGCAATAGGCGAGCCCGGAAAAAATGACACCCTCTACAAGGGCTATGTCAAAATCTATGACATTCAGAATCAGAAGTTTGTCAGCGGCCTGGAGTTTGATCACGTGGATAAATATGACACGATCAACATCGTCGGCAACAGCATCCTGATTGAGAATCCGGATGAGACACATACTCTGTACGACGCAGACGGCAATAAGCTTGCGGACCTGAACAGCAGAGTTGAGTTCAGCGAAAATGTTATCATCGAACGCTCCGAGACAAATTCCGGCTGCCGCGTCTATGATGATACCGGCAAGGAGATCTACAAGAGCGGCGAGAGTCTCTCCCCCCTGAACGGCACAAGCGGCTATCTCTATTATTATGATTCCGGCAAATATGTTGTCATCGATACGAGGGGCAATAAGATACTGACAGCAGACTCGATCTACAGCGAGAGCGACAATACCTTCAAGACCAAGGGAGACGGCCCCTATATCATCCTGGATGAAAACGGCAAGGAACTTGGCCAGACCGATGGAGAGTGCACTGAAGTCGGCTATGGACGGTATTTCCTGGAAACAGGTGTGAAGACCTATACATTTGTCGGCCATGCCGGAACACTGGCAGAGGATGTCAAATCAGAGACCTACAACATCTACACCAAGGACGGTGAGCTGATCTGCCTCAACGACGGAACAGGCTTCCTCACCTACAGCTCCGATGCTAATTACCGTGTCTTCGGCTACCTCCTCTATGTGGATCCGGGCAACGGAGACGATCCCGCCCTCTACGACATGTTTACCGGCAAGAAGCTTTTAGACGACGGATTCAGCGATGTCACTGATCTGGACGGCCGCATTATCCTCACCTATCGTGACGGCCCCGATTATACCTACAAGACTTTCGACGTCAGCATCACAGAGAGCAAGTAACAGTTCTTTTTTGCAGGCGGCTGCCGCATTCCCGGAACGGAGTGCTGAAAGGCAATAGAACTGCCGATAGAAATGCATAGAAGAAACCGCCCACTCTGACGCCACAGGACAGCGGCCGGTCATCCCCTTTCACGGAGATGGCCGGCCGCTTTTTCAGACCCATTTTTCCGCGTCTGCCTGCGCTCTTCTTTTTGCCTGTCTGCACATACAGCTCCCTCAATCCCCCCTTCCCGAAAAGAAAAACCAGGAACATTCCTGAAGAAATCTGTGAAGAAAACAGGCGAAAACAGGGGAAAAACAGGAAAAAACAGGGCAGGAAAAATGAAAAACTTGACAATCGCAGATTATCATACTAAATTATTGTGCGTAAAATTTTTGTTGCACACTAATTATTTATTTCAGGAGGCGCATACTATGGCCAGAGCAAAAAAAGAAACCACAGCAGCTGCTGCACCCGCAGCCGAGAAAAAGGTTGTCAGGAAAGCACCTGCCGCTGAAAAGAAGACTACCAAAACAACAACCGCCGCAAGAACCCGCAGGAAAAAAGTGGTTCCGAATTTCGTTATCCAGTCCTCTGCCGATCAGAGTGTTACATATGATACCGTTATTGAAAAAGTAAAAGCTGCTTTTGACGGCGAGATCACTTCCGTCGATATCTATGTCAAAGCTGAAGAAGGCAAGGCATATTATGTCATCAACGGCGATGTGACAGGTGCTGTTGATCTGTTCTGATCACTCTTTTTGAGAAAATGTCATTTTATAAGAATTTCATTTTTATGAGAATGCCATTTTTATAAGAATGCCATTTTTATGAGAATGTCATTTTTTAAGAGATTATCATAATGTCAAAAAACACAGCGGCAGGATCCCCTTAACCGGGAGTCCCGCCGCTGTATTTTTATGACTTTTTATCACTCGCTCCCATTCTGGAGATGCACTGGGCCGCTCTTGCCCGGCCGCGCTCCGCGCAGGCCATGATATCCTCGCCCCGCAGGACACCGGACAAAAATCCGGCGACAAAATTATCTCCCGCGCCCGTGGAATCCACGACTTCCACGGGAAGTGCCGGCAGGTGCCGGAAGCCTTCGTCGTTACTGATATAACAGCCGTCCGCACCCGCTTTGATGATCACATTTTTGATCCCGTAGCCGCGGAACACCTCTGACATCTTCCGGAAATGCTCTGCTGCGTCTCCTTCCCCTTCCGGAATACCCGTATGATAGGCGGCCTCCTTTTCGTTGGGGAAAATGAAGTCTACCAGCGGCCATACGTCGGCCAGCTCCTGCAGTCTGATCTCACGGAATGTGGGCAGCTTGGTGTCCACGCTGATCAGGGCACCGGCTTCCTTTGCAGCCAGCATGAGTGCGCGTACCTCCTCTGCCTGGTCAAGGGGTGCCCGGAACAGGCTGGCAAAAGAAACAATCCGGGCGGCTTTTCTGCGCACGATCTCAGGATCGGGCAGATAGCCTTCCAGCATGGTGGCACGGCTGTTAATGGAGTGCCGGCCTCCGTCCTGGTGCACGACAAGCTGGGCAATCGGCGTCGTGAGGGACTCCATAACAGTGATCTCCGAAGTGTCCACTCCCCGGTTTGCCAGTTCCGAACGAAGCAGGTTTCCCGCCAGGTCTGTTCCGACACCGCAGGCGATCGCCGGCCTGTGTCCCAGATCCGCCAGCGCGATCGATTCATTCACAGCATCTCCGCCGATATGCAGTTCGATCCGCTCCGCCCGGAAAACATTTTCCCGGTGTCTGTCCGCTTCCTGTCCGCGCGTGATACAGTCGATCACCGCCTGCCCGATACAGAGGACATCGCAGCCGGCAGTCTCATCGATGATGTTTCCCTTGTTCACATTCTCAGTCATTTTTCTCTCCTGCTGTAGATTGAGACATCCTGTACACACAATTAGTATTATGGGCCGGGCACGCGCGCAGAAAACCGCTCCTTCATGGCGGGATCCGTCCATTCAAGACCCGCCCGCCGGACCTGCGCGGTGAAGAACAGCCCCTGATTTGTTTTTTTCATTTTAATTCGTGATAGAGAAGGCGTCAACGGCCATGGCACATATGCGTCAATGATGTTACAATCATTACAATCCTCAAAGATTCTTAAGAGAGAAATGTTCTTGGCCGGAAAAACTCCATGACAGAAATGCTCTTGGCAGGATTTCTCTTTTGCAGAAAATTCTTCGGCAGAAAACACTCCGCAGAAAAGCTATTCGGCAGAAATGCTCTCCTGCATTTGAGGTAAATGTGAATAAACCGCTTCGATATTTGAGGTATGTATGAAAGAACGCATCTACAGAGTCCGGGCAGGGATTCCGCACACAATTGCACTCTTATCGGATCTTCACGGTAAAGACGGGAAGGAAATACTGAAAATACTCACACGCTGCCGCCCGTCCCTGATCGCAGTGAGCGGGGATCTGTTTTTGGATCATGCCCAGGAGGGAGACAGCCTGATCGATCTGCAGCCCAAAGTAGTCCCCCTGCTCCGGGGCTGCGCGGAACTGGCCCCGACCTATATTTCTCTCGGAAATCACGAATGGCTTGCCAGTCCCGCAGACATTCTCGCACTGCAGTCAACGGGGGCTGTACTCCTGGACAACGAGTGGGTCCGGGATGAAGGGACGGGTCTTCTGATCGGGGGACTCACCTCGGCCATGGTGATGGATTTCAGGAGATTCCGCAAAAAACACACACCGGAACATCCCTATCCCAAGGCAAAGCGCCACGTCGACGGTCTCGTTCTGCATCCCTCAGTGAAATGGCTTCGGACCTTTGAGGAGCAGGACGGCTATAAAGTACTGCTCTGCCACCACCCGGAATACTGGTGTCTGCAGACGCCCATGCTCAGGGACCATCCCATCGATCTGGTCCTGTCCGGTCATGCACACGGCGGACAGATCCGCCTGTTCGGGCACGGTCTCTACTCGCCCGGTCAGGGATTCCTGCCCCGCTATACCGGCGGTGTCTACACAGGCCCGCAGGGAAGGCTGATCGTCTCCAGGGGGCTTGTAAATACTGCTCCCCGCCCGATCCCCCGGCTCTTTAACCCGCGGGAAGTTGTCATCATAGATCTGCACTGAAATCAGCACAGGAATCCGGGAATTCCTGAGGAAATCCCTGTGCGGAAATGAAAAAAACTCTTTTCATTTCTTTTCAGTTTCGTTAGACTAATAAGTGACTTCGTTAGACTTATAACAGACTGAAAGTTCTTGCTTGCCGGAAAAGCATCCCGCAGCTTCCGACAGCTTATGATCCGGACTGATTGAAAACGGCAAGTCGAAATATTGTAATAGAACAAACTGGAAATGAAAGGCAGCCAACAGAAAGGGCAAGTGCATGAAGGCAGGGGAAAGAAGAGAAAAACTCAGAAAAATTCTCACGCAGTCCGCTGTCCCGGTCTCTGGGTCAGCGCTTGCAAAAATGCTGTCCGTGAGCAGGCAGATCATCGTCACGGATATTGCGATCCTACGTGCAGAGGGCTTTGAAATCATTTCCACCAGCCAGGGTTACATGACTCCTGAGCCCAGGCAGTGCAAACGCATTTTCAAGGTCCACCACACCCGTGAGGAATGCGAGACCGAGCTCAATCTGTTTGTAGACTGCGGGGCCGTCGTCAAAGACGTCTTTGTGAGCCACAGAGCCTACGGCCTTCTCCGCGGAGAACTCGACATCCGTTCCAGGCTGGATGTACAGGCATTTCTGGAGTCCATCCGCAGCGGCAAATCCACCCTGCTCTCCTCCACGACGGAAGGCTACCACTACCACACACTCCTGGCTCCGTCGGAGAGCGTGCTGGATACGATTGAAAACCGCCTCTGGGAAATGGGCTTTCTGGCAAAAACCCTGGACTATGAGCCGGAGGAACTAAAGGAAAACATACAGGAACGCCGGCTGCCCCCCGAAAACACAGAGTCCGGGGCAGACTGACTGCACACCATAGACTGCCTGTTCAAACCCCTACAGCCAAAAACAGGGAAAAGACCTTTTTTGAGGACCTTTTCCCTGTTTTTTTTCTGTTTTCTTTGTCTGTTTATTTTTACGGACCCGTCAGAGAATAGAGAATATCTGTGCGGGGAGTGTCAGCGGGCAGGCAGTCTCCAGACCTGCGCCTCGTAGGGCCGGAGGGGGCTGCAGATCTCCGTCATTTTCACAAAGTGCCTTTTCCCGCTCTCATTTGAACGTGAATCCCTCTTCTTTGAACAGGAATCTATTTTCTTTAAACAGGAATCCATTTTCTTTGAACAGGCACCCCTTTTCTTTGAACAGGAATCCTCCCGGTCCCCGGATCCGGTCCGGGGATAATTGGACAGCAGAAGCTCCGCTTCTGCCCCTGCTGCGGCTTTGCGGGAAAGACTGCGGGGGATCTTCCAGGAGAGGGGCTTTTTCGAGAAGGAGCAGACCACGAGAATAACTTCCCCTTTATACCGGCGCTCATACATAAAGAGTTTTGGATGTGCCGGATAGTATTCCCGGTAGGTGCCCCACAGCAGGGTCTCCTCCGACTTCCGCAGTGCCAGGCATCTGCGGTAGAAGTTCAGGACGCTGTAAGCCTTTTTCTCCTGGTCCTGCGCATTGATCCTGACATAGTTGGGATTGATCGCAAACCACGGCGTTCCGCTGGTAAAACCGGCGCCGGATCCGGGGCTCCACTGGACCGGCGTGCGCGCGGAATCCCGGGTGGAAATCTGTATCCGGCGCAGCCTTTTCTCGACCGGTTCTCTGAGATGAAATGTGTGGTAGGCGTTTTTGGAGGCAACATCCAGATACTGATCAATAGAATCCAGGGCAATATTCGTCATGCCCAGTTCCTGTCCCTGATAGAGGAAAGGTGTTCCCCTCTGGAAAATATAGGAGGCGGCCAGCATGGTCGCGGAAGCCCTCCAGAAATGAAGATTTCCGTAGCGGCTGACCACCCGGGGATGATCGTGGTTCTCCAGATACAGGGCATTCCATGCCATGCAGGAGGTTCCTTCCCTGCCTGCCCTCTTTCCCTGCAGGCCGTATTCCCACCTGGAAAAAGCGCGCTTGAGCTTGCGCAGGCGGAATCCGTGATAGACATACTCTGTCATAAAGCAGTCCGCCATCATCGTGTCGAACTGAATCAGCATGTCCAGAACACGGTCTTTTCCTGCAATGTAGGAAAGGGCTTTCTTTACGCCGGTAAAAGGAGCTTCGCCGATCTGGACCGCACCGTACTCCAGGGCGACTTCCCGGAATTCCTGCAGATATCTGTGCAGATTGGGACCGTCCTTATAAAAGGGGAGGCCGTTGATGACCGGCACAAAGGGCAGACCGTCCGGGAGCCTGGGATCCTTGGAGATAAAATTGATGACATCCTCCCGGAATCCGTCCACGCCCATGTCCAGCCAGAAGCGCATGATGCTTTTTACTTCCTCGCGCACCCTGGGGTTATCCATATTCAGATCCGGCTGCTTGCGGGCGAAAATATGCAGGTAGTACTGCCCCCGCTGCTCCTTGTACTCCCAGGCCAGTCCCTCAAACTGGCTGAACCAGTTGTTCGGAGGACGATACTGTTCCGCCTTATTCTCAATACGCTTTCTGTTCCTGTCTCTTTTTTCCTTCCTCTTTTCCCTCTTCCTCTGATCCACGGGAAATCCGGAGATATCTTCCAGTTCATCTCTTTTTTCAGTCAGGATCTCCGAAGCTTCTTCCAGGTTTTTTTCAATCTTCACGCCCAGAGGGTCGCGCCAGATGTAATAGTCGCTGTAGGGATTGTCTTTTCCCTTGCAGCTCTCAATAAACCAGGGGTGCTCGTCGGAGGTGTGGTTGATGACCAGGTCCAGCAGAACTTTCAATCCTAATTCATGGGCCCGGTCCAGCACCTTCTGAAACTGCTCCAGAGTTCCGTAATCCGGATGGATATTTTTGTAATCGGAAATGTCGTAACCGTAATCCGCATTGGGCGAGGGAAAGATCGGGCTGAACCAGATTCCGTCCACCCCAAGGGACTTTATATAGTCCAGCTTGTCATAAACTCCGTACAGATCCCCGATCCCGTCTCCGTTTCCGTCACAGAAAGACCGGACCCAGATCTGATAAAAAGACATTTTCCTGAAATCAAACTGTTTTTTCTTCATCACATTGTCCGTTTTTTGTCTGCAAGCTCCTGCGCGGTGCGCTTTATGTCTCTCTTGAATTCTTTCACGTCTTCGCGCAGTCCTTCTGCCGCCGTATGCATATCCTCACGCATCCACTGGACACCTGTGAGTGCCTTTTGCGTTCCGCTCTCCATTCCGTCACGCATCTTCTGAACGCCGTTCTCCATTCCGGTGCGCATCTCCGTCCAGACGCTGTTCCAGAACTGTTCGGAGCTGTCCACGCTCTCCTGGAAATTCTCCATCATTCCCACTGCGGATTCCCGGAAGTCTCCCATGAGCTCATTCCCGAATTTCCGGAGCCTGTCATGATTCTCCATGCCGTGGGTTACCAGGCTGACCAGACGGTCCGTCGCCTGTTTTCTGTGGTGCGGCATCATCCCGATCTTCTTCTCAGCCAGCACAAACTGATAGCGCTCGTAGGCCTTTGCGACACATTCCTGCCAAGAGAGATAGATCTCATCCATGGCATGCTGTCCGACTTCACGAAGATGATCGAGATCCCCGCTCACCTGCAGGAGGAGAGCCGCCATGGACTCCGCATTCTCATCGATCAAAAAGCCGTTCTGCCCGTCTGTGATGCCCTCTGCCGCACAGGAATCCCGGATCAGGACACTGGCAAGTCCGCAGGCGGCCGCCTCGCGGACGACCAGGCCGTTGGTGTCGAAGGTTGAAGGGAAGAGAAAGAGATCCGCCCGCGTATTCCAGGCCCGCAGCTCATCGCGGTCATAGATCGGGCCCGTGAAGATGCATTTGTCTGCGGCGCTCCCTCCCATCAGTCCCAGTTCTCTCGCCCGGTCCTCCAGCAGCTCTTTGTCCGGTCCCTTGCCCACAAAGACCATGCGGAAATCCATCCCCTTGTCCGCCAGGATCTTCATGGCATCCAGAATGATCGGAAGTCCCTTGTAGGTCATCATGCGGCCCACAAAGAGGAAGACGGGCACGTCTGCAGGCAGATCATAGTCTTTTGTCACCTTTGCAACAGTTTCCGCATCCACCCGGCCGCGGGCGAAGTCAACGCCGTTGCTCATGACGATATAGCGGCCCTGAAAGCCGAGCGCCTTCAGGCTCTCTCCCGCGCCGCGGCTGACTACCCAGATGTCGTCACAGGCCTCGATATTGCCCACCATGGCCTTGATCCCCTCGCGCGCGACCGCATCGATCTTCAATGCCCGGCGGATATCTATATCGTACTTGGTGTGGTAGGTAAAAATGATCGGCGCGCCGGTCTGTTCCCTTATAAGCCTTGCTACCACAGTGGCCGTCGAAGGGCAGTGAGAATGAATAATGTCAGGCTGAAACGCCGTCAGCTCCGAGATCGCTTTCGCCGCAATAGGGTTTCCGGCCCTGTAGCCGTTCCACACCGCGGTCGTATCAAAACTGGGATAGGCCACAACCGGATATGGGTAGACATTGTAGTCCGTGCCGGGATACTCCGGTGTGCCGACCATGATCTGCGCATTATAGTCCTGCATCATATAGTCTGCATAGTTCATCAGTACATTGACAACACCGTCAATCACCGGAGGAAACGCATCGTTTAACAAACAAACCTTCATAAAAATGATCCTTATTTTCTTTCCAAAACAGATGTAAAACTCCAGACAGTCTCGAACTTCCGGATGCATCCTGTGCCCTGCCGGGACGTTTTCTGTTACATTTTCCGAATCATACATGCGATCGCAAACATCATCCGTTCCCTCGAATCCTCCAGATTGGATCCGAGAAGCTTTTTGATGTTTGTCATGCGGTAGAGAATGGTATTTCTGTGTATAAAAAGCTCATCTGCCATCGCCTTGAGACTGCCGCTGTTTTTCAGATAGGATTCAAGCGTCTCCAGATACCCGCCTCCGTGCCGGCTGTCATATTCCAGGACGGGCTGCAGCAGGTGATCCGAGAAACTTTTCAGAAGCAGCGGGTCATCCACCATATAGAGCAGACGATACAAACCCATTTTATCAAAGAACTGTATGGGTGCGTCTTCTTTTTGGGCCATTACCGCTGCCGCCCTGGCGCGCCGGAATGAGAGGCGCAGATTGGAAATATCCGTCACCTGATCACTGACACCCACCCAGACCCGGCGCTCCGGCATTTTTCTTGCCGTCCGGTCCGCGAAGGCTTCCATTACATCCGCGCACTCGTCCGGCTCCATGTCGTTCATGACGATCACAAAATACCCGTCATAATAGAGAAAATGACCGTTGTGGGTCAGGTTGGTCAGATAAAGCTGCATTCTGTAGGCGATCCGCTTGCGCTCCACAGTGTCCATGGAATCCAGATTGCCTGTGGTGATCAGCGCAGTCTGAAAAGTCCCGTCCAGATCAAAGTGCGGAAGAAGCTCCTTCTCGTACAGATCCCTGAATCCCGGACTTTCAATCGCCTGAATCAGAGCTGCGGAAATCTGCTCGTCCGTCGAAGACTGCAGGAAGATCCGGATACTCATATCCTTGATCATATCCGCCAGATATACTTCCCACGGAACCGTGAGCAGAGGCAGATCATATCGGTCACACAATCTCCTCACTTCCTCCGGTATCTCCCTGATGTAATAACCCGTGTTGACGATCAGGCCTGCCGCATTGTGCCAGGACAGCTCCCGCACCAGATCCAGCATCTTCTCTTCTGTCTGAAAGCCCAGCCCGGTCGTGACCGCAAGCTCCTTGCCGCTGAAATTCTGGATGATAGTCAGATCCTCCAGCATCAGGAGCCAGCTGATGGAATTGGACCACCCCTTCTCTCCCGCGACCATTTTCATCTGATATTTATCCGCCGAGACGATCAGCATGTCCTCTATTGTAAATCCCATGTCAACACCTTCTGCCCTAGCCGGAACAATCTTTGTGCTCAGAGCACAAAAATATTCTCACACATTTTGTTTATCAGCCCATAGAAATCTATTATCTATATGATACCATGTTCTTAGAAAACAAAACAGGAAAAATACAAGGATGCGCAAAGCACACCCCGTCATCCACCGGGACACATCGACCGGCCTGTCCCGCATTAATGAAGGAGGAAAATACTATGTCAATCATGGGAGTTGTTTATTACGACAAATACACCGATCAGCACCGCATCCCCGGATGGGCCCGCGCAGAGCGCTACGAGTACTGCGAAGACTTTCTCACAGAGACAGGCTCACAGAAGAAGGGAAATCTTCTGCAGCGCATAA
>DGRU01000150.1:34353-35893 GCA_002390025.1 Lachnospiraceae bacterium UBA4380 | reverse complement strand
AATCACTTCCGGCGATTGTTAATGCAGTCCTCATAAAAGTCTCCTTCCTGCTGCCTCTGAGGTATTTATACAGCACTATTTTTTATAGCGACAGAGAGTGGTGCCCCCGGTCTGCCGCTTTTTTCCGCTTTTTCTGTTTTTTTGTTTTTGCAATTCCGTGTCTTCTGATCAGGAGTTGAAGACATATCGGTCCAGACGTCCCATTGCCTCCTGCACCCGGGACAGGGGCAGGGCGAGATTGATGCGCAGATGACAGGAACCGTTGAACATCTTTCCATCCTGCAGGGCAACTCCCCTGCGCCAGCAGAGCTCTTCCAGTTCCCGGAGCGTTTTGCCGCGGGCCCGGCACCACCCGGTGCAGTCGGGGAACAGCATATAGGTCCCCTCGGGGTCTGCGAGAGTGACCCCTTCAAAGTGCCCGCGGATATATTCCGCCGCATAGCGGACATTGCCGGTCAGGACCTGCCTGAGCTCATCCAGCCAGGCTTCGCCCTCCTCGGAATAAGCCCCGATCAGAGCATGCATGGAGAGCACATTCATCTCATTATAGTGGCTGAGAGATGATTCCTTGAGGACCCGTTCCCGAAGCGTTTTGTTGTAAATAATATGATAGCTTCCCACCAGGCCTGCCAGATTGAAGGTCTTTGAGGGCGCATAGAGAGCCACTGTATTCTCATGCGCATAATCGCTGATACTCTGGACCGGAATATGCCTGTGCCCGTCAAGGATCAGATCCGACCAGATCTCATCGCTGACCACTTTGACATCATATTTTTCAAAGATCTCGAAGGCCCGCTCCAGTTCCTCTCTCTCCCATACGCGCCCGCAGGGATTGTGGGGCGAACAGAATATGGCGGCATGAATGTGATTGTCGCGGATCTTTCGCTCCATGTCGTCATAGTCCATGCGCCAGCTGCCGCTTCCCGGTCCCGTCTCACTATAGATCAGCGGACTGTGCACGATCCGGTATCCATTGTTGCGCAGAGTATTGGTAAATCCGATATAGGTCGGCGTGTGGACAAGGACATTGTCACCCCGGGAACAGAACACATTCAGGGCACTGACAAGACCGCCGAGCACACCGTTCTCGTAACCGATACAATCCGGCACAAGTTCCTGCACAGCCTCTCTCCCGTGCCGCCTCTGCTGCCAGCTTATGATTGAGTCAAAATACTCCTCTCTGGGCGAAAAATACCCGAAAGCCGGATGCTGCAGCCTATCCGAGACAGATCTGATAATGGAGGGCGCCGTGGGAAAATTCATATCCGCCACCCACATGGGAATTACATCATACCCCTCCGCGGGAGCCCCGGGTGCAAATCCTCCCGGATTTCCAATCGCATCAACCGCCAGCGCATCGTGCCCGCGCCGGTCCATTATGGAAGTAAAATCATATTTCATACCTGTGGTAATGACCTCCTGTTCACAATCACATATGCATAAAGTATATGACCAGAGCAAGGGAATGTCAAAGCGACTTCAATGCGACATGCGAGTTTGGCCCGGCCCGCGGCTGTTCACGCCCTCTCGAGGGGCGTGA
>DGRU01000150.1:32987-34197 GCA_002390025.1 Lachnospiraceae bacterium UBA4380 | reverse complement strand
CTCGAGTTCAGGTGGGTCTGTACAGTATCCGGCCCGCCCTTTGCATCAGTGAGCCATAGTAATTCCATGCTAACAAATCCCGAACTCCAAAGGACATATGCCGCTCAGGCTCGTACCCGGAGGCGCTAACTGCCTCCTTAACATCCTCTTGCATTCGCCTGCCGCGGGAACTAAAATAAAGGAAGCAGTCCCCGGTTCCGGGAGGAGGGCGGCGAGGCATTCTGCACCTTGCAGGCTGCCGGACTGTCCGGCCGGTATTCAGAGCAAAATTATGAGAAAAGGGTTGATATACGCGGCCGCCGGGGCGGTGTTTCGAATGATCTGTTATTAAAGGAGGCTCGCATGATTCTGGCCATTGACACCGGCAACACCCACACTGTGATCGGATGCATTGATATGAACGGAGAAATCGTGCAGATCATGCGGATCCAGAGTAATCCCTACAAAACCGAACACGAGTATGCTGCGGATATGAAGCTCATCCTGGAGCTGAACGGCGTCAACCTGCGCCGGATCGAAGGCGCGGTGATCTCCTCCGTCGTCCCCCCGCTGACCGTCGTTCTCAAGAAGGCCGTGAAGATCGTCACAGGGGTGGACGCGCTGATCGTCGGTGCCGGCGTAAAGACCGGTCTTCCGATCATGATCGATGATCCCGGCACCATCGCGGCCGATCTGGTCGCCACTGCCGTCGCCGCCAAGGAATACTATCCGCTCCCCTGCATCATTATCGACATGGGCACGGCGACAACAGTGACTGTTGTGGATCAGAACGGACGTTACATAGGCGGAGCGATCCTGCCGGGTGTATCCCTGTCCATGGACGCCCTGACCAAGGGAACTTCTCTTCTGCCCAAGATCGAGATCCTCCCTCCCAACAAGGTCATCGCCACAAATACTGTCGAGTGCATGAAGGCCGGCATCATTTTCGGTTCGGCCGGCGCGATCGACGGAGTTCTCGACCGCTTCACAGAATCCCTGGTGGCAACCGGAGATGAGGAGTGGAGCATTGTCGCAACGGGCGGACTGGCCTCCACGATCTGCCCCTGCTGCAGGCACAAGATCATCCTCGATGATAATCTCCTGCTCAAGGGTCTGAAAATCATCTGGGACAAAAACCGCGGAAGCCGCCGCAAGACAAAGTCCTGAAAAAGACAGGCATGTCCGTGCAACACTAAAATGCTCCTGCATTTTTTCGATCAGATAAAGGATA
>DGRU01000150.1:0-32899 GCA_002390025.1 Lachnospiraceae bacterium UBA4380 | reverse complement strand
AACTGCCGGATAGAGAATAAACTGCTAGATAAAGAATAAACTGCCGATTCCCTGAAGATCTGTTAAGGTGGATGATCTTCAGAGCATCGGCAGTTTTCATCTTCTAAAAAGAAAAAGAGGGGTGCCTTTTCTTTTTTCAGATTTCAGAGAGATAGATCAGGGCAGAGCGGAAGTCCCCCCAGAAGTTGGGCATGGGAAGTCCCGCATACATAAGGGCATCGCCGCGCATCTTTGTCCGGGGACCGACGGGGAGCACCATGGTCCTGTCATCCTCGGGGGCAATGTCGCCGGTCTGATCTACGATTACGGCGTATTCCTTGTCGGGATCAAGGCCGGGAATCCGCAGGATCCGGCTGCGGTCTTCGGGAACCTTGAGCACCTGAACATAGGTGATCAGGGCTTCTGTCCTGTCTTTGGAAACAACACAGTAGCTGTCAAACAGATGATTCTCGCGGTAGGAGGCGATCCGGTAATAGTCGCCGCGGCGAATCAGGTCATTGTATTTGTGGTAGAGGGCGATCTGGTGAGGGATCTGCGCGATATCCTGCTCGCTGAGTTTTGTGATATCGAGCTCGTAGCCGAAGGTGCCTGCCAGAGCGACGTTTCCGCGGGTCTCAAAGCTGGTGCAGCGTCCCACCACGTGATTGGGTGTGACGGAGACATGGGCGCCCATGGTCGAGAGCGGATAGATCAGGGATGTGCCTTCCTGGATCATCAGTCTCTCCACAGCATCTGTGTCGTCGGAACACCAGATCTGGGGGCTGTAATAGAGCATGCCGGGATCGAAGCGGGCTCCGCCGCCGGAGCAGTTCTCCAGCAGAAGATAAGGGAAATCCTTAGTCAGACGGTCCTGCATCTCATAGAGGCCGAGCACATAGCGGTGGCAGAGCTCATCCTGGTTCTCTGCGCCGAGGCTGGCACTGCCGAAATCGGTCAGTGTCCGGTTCATATCCCATTTGACATATTCGATATTTGCGCTCCGGAGAACGGCAGCGATCATGTCGTAGACTGTGTCGCGCACTTCCCTGCGGGACAGGTCCAGAACATACTGATTGCGGAGCTGGATGGGCTCGCGTCCGGGAATGCGGATGGCCCAGTCCGGATGCGCCCGATAGAGATCGGAATCGGGCGAAATCATCTCGGGCTCAAACCAGATGCCGAACTTCATGCCCAGGGCATTGACCTGATCGACCAGTTTTTTGAGACCGCCCTTGATCTTGTTCTCATTGACGACCCAGTCGCCCAGACCGGAAACATCCAGATCGCGCTTGCCGAACCAGCCGTCATCCATGACCAGCATCTCGATGCCGCACTTTTTCGCGTCGCGGGCAATATCCAGAAGCTTGGTCTCGTCAAAATCAAAATAGGTCGCCTCCCAGTTGTTGATGAGTATGGGACGCTTTTTGTCCTTCCAGACGCCGCGGATCAGGTGATTCCTGTAGAGGTCGTGGAAGGTGTGAGACATCCCGTTGAGGCCCTCTGCCGAGAAGACCATGACGCCCTCGGGTGCCTGGAAGCTCTGGCCGGGCTGCAGGGTAAAGGCAAAACGGTCGGGATTGATCCCGAGTGTCACGCGCAGCGCCTCATAGGAATCGCGCTCGACCTGTCCCCGGAAATTGCCGGAATAGATCAGATGGAAACCATAGACCTCGCCCTCGTGCCAGGTCGCGCTCGGAGATACCAGTCCCAGGAAGGCCTGTTCGTGGTGGGACGTCTCGCCCCTGTTGGAGCATACGCCCTGGAAACCGTATCCGATATCGCGGAAATTCATATGGCGCTCGCGGACCCACATGCCGTCCAGAGTCAGCAGGCGGTAGGGCTTCTGGTTTCTGTCTGTGCAGTCCATATCCAGAGACAGAGACAGGACCTTTTCAAGACGGACAGGCTCTGTCCCGTCGTTGATGACCCGCATACTGCGCATGACAGCATCCGTGTCTGCAAAGACGGAATAAGTCAGAAGGAAGCGGACATGCAGGACCGGATCCTCCATGGTGATCTCGAGCGACATCGTATCCTCTTCATGGCCGAAGGTGGCAGGAAGTCCCTCCAGGCGCTCCTTGCCCCGGAAAATACGATGGGAAACATAATAGGGCTGGACAGCGGTGTGTCCTGCCTGAGTCCGGATCGTCACGGCGCCGTCGCGGTGATCGCCGTTCAGCTCGCCGGGAAGCTCATGCTTCATGCTTGCCAGAACCTTGCCGCGCTCGCCGTTATTGGAGGAGGGGAGGAAAGGATTCTCCATATACCTCAGCATATAGCGCAGATCGGAATCTCCTACGCGCCTTCCGAAATACACATGCTCCAGGAACTTTTCGTCGTCCATCACAGCCATCACATAGCTGGTGTGCTCTGTATCGATCTTAAAAATTCTTTCCTTATCCAGAAACTGAATATTCATTTTATCTGTTTTCCCCTCAATTTATTTCTGATACTGTGTGAAGTCTCACACGACTGTTATGAAGTCACGAGAATGCGCCGGTTGTTGTTCCAATTTAAAGACATTCTCAATGATAGACGCTTCTTTTTCAATGCAGGAATGTGCCGCAGATATGTCAAAATGCTAAATAAAGAAGCCAGGCCTTGTTGGTTGCAATGCCGGGCTTCTCTTGTGTTGTCTTTTGTCAGTAAATCAGCTGCGGATGCTCAAAGTCCCCGGTTTGGAACAGCCGAAAATCATTCAGATTTTCGGAAGTACATCCGCGAGGCCGTTCATGAAATCTCCGGAGTAATACTCGATCTTGCCTGTGTCACAGGCCGCTGTCATGGCGGCATCGATCGGAATGCGGGCAACTACAGGGAGACCTTCCTTTGCGGCAGTCTCCTCAACGTGGCTTTTGCCGAACATGTAGATCTCTTCACCGCAGTGAGGACATTTGATGTAGCTCATGTTTTCAATGACGCCCAGGATCGGGACATCCATCATTTTGGCCATGCCGACGGCCTTATTGACGATCATGCTGACCAGGTCCTGCGGAGTTGTGACGATCAGGATGCCGTCCACGGGCAGGGACTGGAAGACTGTCAGCGGAACGTCGCCGGTTCCCGGAGGCATGTCGACAAACATGTAGTCAATATCGCCCCACGCGACATCGGTCCAGAACTGCTTGAGCGCGCCGGTGATCACAGGACTTCTCCAGATGACGGGCTGCTCTTCATTCTCCATCAGAAGGTTCATGGACATGACCTTGATTCCGGTGATGGAGGTCGCGGGGAAGATGGTTGTCTCGTTGGCACTCAGGTCATAGGGGGTCACGCCGAACATTCTGGGAATGCTGGGGCCGGTGATATCCGCGTCCAGGATTCCGACGGAATGGCCCTGGCGGCTGGCCCAGAGGGCGCTCATTGCCGTGACAGAGGATTTGCCGACACCGCCCTTGCCGCTGACGACCGCGATCATCTTTTTTACACGCGTGCCCGGATTGGGATCAACCTTGAAATTGGGCTGGGGAGGAGCCATTTTTCCTGTGTTCGCCTTTGGGGTATTTTCGTTACTCATTGTACCTAAAAACTCCTTTCCGTATTTTAACCGTCCGATGCACAAAATGACCGTCTTCCGATGTGCGGAATGATTGTCGTCCGATGTACGGGGCGGGTATTCACGACTGCAGTCATCAGTATTGCGCGATGAAGCGAATATCCCTGCCTGCGCGCGGATCCCGGGACTGAAGTCACGGGTATTGCGGGATGAAGAACAAACATCGCCGCACAGCCTTTTAATCATACCTTTAAAGCGTATATTTTTCAACAACAGGAGATCAGGAATCCTGCTCGGGTTTCTGCACAGATTGTAACCGCTTTCCAAAAATGATAAGATGATGGCAGAGTGAAGTGCGCGCCCGCGCAGAGCCGGATGCAGGCCCCGGGCGCAGCCTTTGCAAACGCACTGAGGCTGAAAGGAATCTGAAAAAATGGATGATATCAATATCGCAATGCTGATTGACGCGGACAACGTCAGTTCAAAATATATACCGGGAATCCTGAGCGAGCTGTCCAAGTTCGGCAAGATCACGGTCCGCAGGATGTACGGGGACTGGTCGCAGGACCGCCTCCATTCATGGCTGAGCAGGGCGTCCGGCTATTCTCTGACGCCGGTGATGCAGCCCAACAACACACCGGGCAAGAATGCCTCCGACATCGGCCTGATCATTGATGCCATGGATATTCTGTATACAGGAGATGTGCAGGGTTTCTGCATCGTCTCCAGCGACGGTGACTTCAACAAGCTTGCCACCCGCCTGCGCGAGGCTGGCAAAGTCGTCATAGGAATGGGGGAGAGAAAGACCCCTGAGTCCTTCCGCGTCTCCTGTGAGCGTTTTATTTTCCTCGAAGTCATCAACGAAGGTGAGAGCGATACAGACGACGATGTCGTGACCGTGGCCGGCAAGCGCTCCCGCAGTTCCCGCAAAAAAAATACCGGAGCCCAGCTTCCGGTCCCTGCAGGCTATTATGGAAACACCGCCTTCTCCGACACTACAGGCAGTGCGGCCTATGCCGGCAAAGGCAGCGGAGGCGATTCCGGCAGCAGGAAGCGGAAAACCTCTTCCTATTCCGGCAGCGGCAGCGGAGATCCCTATGTCTATGACGGCTCCAGCGGGTACGGCATGGACCAGGAGACTGTCAGCGACGAGCAGCTCTTTACTCCTCCCGAGACCATTGAGGCAACGATCGTCAAAATGATCGAGGACAACAATGCGGAGGGCAAGGAGACGGGCCTGGGCGAGATTGGCTCCCGCCTTGTCAAAATCTTTCCGGATTTTGATATCCGCAATTATCACTACAGCAAACTGTCCGAGTTCCTCAAGGATTTCCCCTCGCTCTCTGTCGAAAACCGCGACAGCGCCGTATGGGTCTCTCTGAGCAGTTCCCCCGATTCCGACATCGAGAGCCAGATCCTGAAGATCTTCGAAAGCCATCACACAGATGATATCTATATTACGACTCTGAAAAAAGAACTGGAGGAGATGAACGACAAACTGGATGCCACCATCCGCAAGAGCGGTGTGACCCGCTTCTCGGTCTATCTCAACCGCATGATCCCCTCCGTGCAGGTGAACGGCCGGCATGTGATGCTCCGAAAAGACTAAAACAGCCCCCGGCAGCGTTTTTTCGCCCCCTATGTTCCTGCCGGATCGTCTCCGACAGGAACTGTGCCGCGTCCGGTACAGTCAAAAAACAAGCCCCCGCGATGACCGCGGGGGCTTGTCTGTGTCTTCCGGTATTTATTGCCGGCAACTCCCCTGTACTTTTATTTTCCGGCATTTAAGCATTTAAAGCATGCTCCCGGCACTCACCCGGGCCTTCCGGCATTCAGAGGCTGCACCCGGCACTTACATCAGGGCAATCTCCTGGGCATGCAGAAAGCGCTCTATACGTGCCCAGTAGGTCTCGGGGTCGACATTGACGGACTGCACATGGTCTGCCTCGGGGAACCACTGGAAAGCCTTGGGGCAGGAGGCCGCCTTGTAGAGAGCCGGCATCATTTCCGGCGGCACAAAGGTATCGGCCTGTCCGTGGATGAAGAGGGTCGGCGTCTGAGAACGCGCCACTGCCTCGACAGGCCTGACTTTGGCGATATCATAGCCGGCGCGGACAAGGGCGATCGCGCGCACCGCTTCCATCATAAGGGGCGCGGGAATCACCGCCTCATCCAGCTTTTTATAAACGTAGGTGAACACATCCACGGCAGACGTATAGGCGGAGTCGGAAACAGCCGCCGCCACCTGTTTCGGCAGGCGGCAGCCCGTTGTCATCAGGACAGTGGCTGCGCCCATGGAAATGCCGTGGAGGATGATCTTTGCCGAGGGGTCTTTTTCCAGGATCCAGTCGATCCAGCGCAGAAGGTCCCGGCTCTCATCATATCCCATGCCCACATATACGCCGTCGCTGCGGCCGTGTCCGCGAAGATCCGGCAGAAGGACGTTCATTCCGTAGCGGTCGCGGTAGACGGAGGCGTACAGCCCCATACTGTCAGCGGCATTTGCGTATCCGTGCACGCAGACCGCATAGCGGTGCTCCGCGGAATCTCCCCGCTCTGCGGGAATATAATGGGCGTGCAGATGCAGGCCGTCATCGCTGCGGATATAGATATCCTCGCGCAGAGGATGTGTTTTGACCCACTTGCGGCCGGCCGCGTATTCCTTTTCGGAGGGATCCGAATCAAGACGGGGATCGTGCTTTTTCGGTGTCAGGCTGTATTTGTAGAAATGGGCTGCTGCTCCGAGGACAATGCCTGTGCCCGCACAGACGCCTGTCAATAATGTCAGGCCTGCCGCCTTGCGAAGACCCTCGCCGAATGTTGATCTGCCTGTCTGTTTTTTCTCTTCCTTCGGGGTATCTTTCATTGCACTGTAACCTGCGCGCTGTACTGCGCTGTCCTTTCTTCTATAGCTGATTGAGCAGATTAGTTGATTAGATTTACCGCCTGGATGCCTGCTGCACCCGGACGGCGGCCGTCAGCAAGAACCTGGTTTTGCCGGAGCTGCTGCTGACGTTCAGACTGCCTCCCATGAGCGCAGCAGCTTCCTCTGCCGCGTAAAACCCTGTTCCCATCGGACCCGCCTCATCGGGGGTCTGTCCGCCGGCGAATACCGGCTGGATCCTGCCGGCCGGGATTTCGGTCCCGTTATCATCGATCCTGAAATAGAGATTGACAAGTCCCCCGGAGGGGCGGTCTGCACGGCAGTAGACGCTTATGATTCCGCCCGGCCCTACACGGCTGATCGCATTTTCAATGATCTCACAGAGCGCGCTCTCCAGAAGAGAGGCAAAGCCGATCACAGAGGCGGGAAGCCGGTTATCGATCAGGAGACGCAGATTGATCTGTTTGTCCGAATTCGAATTTTCCTCGTGGATCATAATATCCCTGAGGAGCTTTTCCGGGGAGAACGATTCCTGCCTCAGGGCTGTCTTCTCAGCCCCCTTCCTGCCGGGATCACTCTTCTCTTCCCCGGTAAAATCGGATTCCCTGTCCCCGAAGGCACTGCCGGAATCTGTCTCGGAATCCATGGAGGAAAAACTGTCCATGGAGGAGAATCTGTCCATGGAAGAGAATCTGTCCTTTGAGGAGGATCTGTCCATGGAGGATAAGCTGTCCTTTGAGGAGGACCCGTCCATGGAGGAAAACACCGTCAGCGGCTGCGACTGCGTCATCCAGTCCCCTTTGCGGGAGACCGGGGCAGCAGCCTGTGCGGCTGCCGGGGGCTTTGCGGCTTGGGCAGTCTTTGCAGGCGGGGAAAATTTCTTCCCTTCCGGGGCATGTGCAGGAGCAGGGGACTTTATGGCACCGGATACTCCCGAACCGGCTCCGGGCTGGAGCAGAGGGGCTGCAGACGCGGGACCTGCTGTCAGTGCCGGCATGCCGGACTGCAGGCCGGCACCCGCCATCACTGCGGCGCCGGGGCTGTCTGTGATCTTGACGGGAACAGCAAAGAGGGAGTCCTTGTCTTCCCTGAGCAGCTCCTCATTCTGCTCCTGAAGCTGTCTGTACTGTTCTTCCAGGAGAATGCGGCGGGATTTTTCCTTCTGCAGCTGCTGTTCGAGCTCACGGCTGCGCTCCTGGGCCTCCCGAAGCTGCTCCTCGAGCAGATCGCGGGCGGTGCAGGCCTCCCTGACCTGTCTCTGGGCCCGCGCCTCGTGATTGCGGATCCTGCGGGAGGCATCTTCCTCGATCCGTTCGCGCTCCTGGGCGATCTGTCTCTGGGCCGTCCTGGATTCCTCCAGCTGCCGGCTCATCAGGACAGAACGCTTCTTTTCCTCCGTGAGACTGTTCTCAATACGGGTCAGATCCTCTGTGTACTTCTTTTCCGCCTCCTTCATGGCTGCGGTCAGTTCGCTCTGTCTGCGGGCGGCAGTTTCCTTTGCCTTGCGCAGATCGCTGCGGAGCTGTTCCTTGCCGGCGCGCCCCATTTTCATGGCCTTGTCGACCCGGCTCTCCATGTCCTGCTGGGCCGCTTCGCGGTCAAAATAGAAGAGGTACAGGCGCATGGTGCCGTCTTTGTCCCTGACGCGCCTGACCATCAGTTCCACGCGGATCGACTTATCTTCCGCCTGGTCAGGCCTCCTGATGCGGAAGATCCCGCAGGAGACGGCCTTTGCAGTCGCCGTCTTATCCGGATTCAGGATCAGAGAGGACATGAGACGGTCGCGGGTGATGCTGGTGATCTCCAGTCCGTAGAAGGGATCCGCCAGTATATTTTTCATATAGACGCTGTTGGAGACGCCGAACATGGATGGAATGTTTTTGCTGGTAAAAAAGACTCTGGGCCCGGCCTTTGTGATTTTGGCAGTGCCGTGGGCCTGCGCCCCGGCAGCCTGCGCCTCGGGTGAGCTTGCTTTGCCGCGATAGATCCGGACATCCCCGTCATCCCCTGCGGACAGTGCCGCTTTGGCCCTGCCGGCAGGCACCGGAATGGTTTTCCCCATATCCTCCGCAGCATTCTCCGTTTTCTCTGCAGCCGGTGCGGGGTCTGCCTCTAACGCCTTTAGTGCCCTCTCCGCCATGGTCTGCGGAGGGTATTCAATTCCGCAGAGAGCTTCCGGTATCTGGCGCAGGATCTCAGTGGCCGTATCCAGGCGGCTCTGCAGCCGGTCGGTCGTCATCTGGAATCCGGTGGTCTCCTGAAAGACGCAGTAATAGACGGTGCCGCCGTCCGCCTGATAGGCCGGCGCCCCCTTCATTCTGTAATAAAAACTGTTGCCGTCCCGGCGGTAAAAGCGGAGATTTGCCGTGATGCTTCCTCCGTTTTTGCGGGCCTCCGCAATTTCTTCATGAATGCGTTCGCGGTCTTCCTCAGAGGCCATGAAGAAAGGATTCTGGGCCATGGCGCGTGCGAATTCATCCTGCTTGTAGCGAAGCCGGCCGGCAAAATACTCATTATAAAAAATCGCCTCCTCCCGGCGTCCGTCCAGACATGCCAGGATCATGACCCCGCAGGGAAGGTTCGCGATAAAAGCGCGGAGCTGCTCAGAGCTGTCGCGCTCGGATTTTTTGGAGAAATGTAAAAAAGTGATCTCAAGACGCCTGCTCCGCCGGCAGATCACCATGGAACACCGCAGATAGAGCGGCCTGTCCTCTTCCCTTGATACGAGATTGATCTCGTAGGCCACTGTCATGATATTATCTGCGCTCGGAGAACTCTTGATCGAGATCAGATCCACATAGCGGGATTCCGTCTCTTTGTTCACCTGCTTGCGAAGATACTTCAGAACCGCCCCCTCCGAGAGGAAATGGTGCATGCTCTCCGGTGTGATCCAGACCAGATCTCCTGCCAGCATCTTCTGACAGGCGTCCGCATCTCTCTGATCATACAATTTATATAAAAAATCTTTTCCGAAATCGATAGGAGTTTTCATGTGTCCATTATAACAGAGCCAAAGCAATTTTACGCACTTTTTTCATTTCGAATTCCAAGGCGAATTCTCAGGCGAAAAATCTTTAGTGTTTATTGCGCTAAAACGTCTTTTAATCTTCTGTTTTTGAATATACTTTTTGTATCCACAGTAATCATTCATTTCAAGACCAGGGAGACACGTTATGCGCTATACAGAAAGACTTCGTAGTATGCGGGAAGAACGGAATCTCACCCAGAAAAATATTGCAGGGGTTCTTGGAGTCTCACAGCGTACCTACAGCGACTACGAGTCCGGCCGCCTGAGGATTCCGGTTGACCGTCTGTTGACATTGGCGAAATACTATGACTGCAGCGTCGATTATATCTCCGGCGCCAGCGATTTTCTCAGACTCTACCCCAGCAGATAGGGAAAGGCATCCTGTAAGGTGCAGAGGACGATTATTTTCTGCAAAAATGTTATATCGGTGATCATGGCAGGGAACAGGCAATTCTTTTCCTGCCTTTTTGACGTGTCCCATACATAGTTGCATTCTCACGCCCGCCTTGCTAAGATAATCAGAACATTACATTTTCAGGGAAAACACCTGTTTCGGGAAAGGACTCAGATGATCAGACTCTTGTGTGTGGGAAAAATGAAGGACAAAGCTCTGCAGTCACTGGTTTCAGAGTATGTAAAGCGGATCTCGGCCTTCACAAAAATAGAAGTCCTCGAGGTCAAGGATGAGCCCAACACCCACGCAGAGCGGGACGCCGAAGCCGTCCGGATCAAGGACAGCGAAGCAGAGCGGGTACTGGCAAAACTGCGCGATCAGGACCTGGTCGTCCTGCTGGACCTGGGCGGAAAGATGTGGGACAGTGAACAATTCGCCAAACAGCTGGGCAGCTGGCAGACCCGAGCCGGACACAAGGGCGGCGATCTCGTCTTTGTCATTGCCGGCTCCCTGGGGCCGGGCGCCGCTCTGCTCAGGCGCTCTGATCTGCGCTGGAAGCTCTCCGACCTGACGTTCACACACCTTCTCACAAGAGTATTGATCCTGGAACAGATCTACCGCGGGTTTATGATCCTGCACGGCAGAACCTATCACAAATAAAATGCGCCGCCCGGACGCAGGATTCCCGGCGTAAGCCCCGGGCAGGAAAAGGAGGTACACCGATGAATATAAGAGAAGAAGCGAGGAAAATGAAGCTTGTCGCGCCTGTGCTGGCTGCGTCTTCCAACGAAATGCGAAACAGTGCCCTTCGCGCCATCGCAGAGGCACTTGCCGCAAACAAAGACAAGATCTTCGCCGCCAACGCAGAGGACTGCAGGGCAGCCGAAGAGGGAGGCATCGCTCCCGCCGTCATGAAACGCCTCGCTTTTAATGAAGCCAAGCTCGCCGACGTCTGCAAGGGGATCGACCAGCTGATCTCTCTCCCGGATCCCATCGGCAAATCCCTCCTCAAAAGAGAACTGGACGCCGGACTGGTTCTGGAGCGTGTCAGTGTTCCCATCGGCGTGATCGGTGTCATTTTCGAGGCCAGACCCGATGCACTGGTACAGATCTCCACCCTCTGCCTCAAGAGCGGCAACTGCGCAATCCTCAAGGGCGGCAAGGAAACTGTGCGGACAAACCGCGTTCTCTTCTCCATCATCCGCGATGCGGCTGTCTCGGCCGGCCTTCCCGCTGAGTGCCTGCTGCAGGCGGAGCTGCACAACGAGATCGACGAGCTGCTGCAGTGTGAAAAGGATGTCGATCTCCTCATTCCCCGCGGCTCCAACCAGTTTGTGCAGTACATCATGAACAACACAAAGATTCCCGTGATGGGACATGCAGACGGAATCTGCCACATCTACGTAGACCGGGATGTGGACATGGACATGGCGGCAAATATCATCATTGACGCCAAGACCCAGTATACAGCTGCCTGCAACGCAGTCGAGACCATCCTCATTCATCGCGATATAGCCCCCCTGTTCCTGCCCCGGCTGGCCAGAGACCTCAGGGCCGCCGGCGTCAGACTCCGCGGCACACAGGAGGCAGAAGACGTGATCGCCCGCTCTTCTGAGGCGGCTGCTGCTATCGAGGCTGCTGACATCATGGGAGAAGACGATTTCCGCACCGAATATCTCGATCTGGTCATCTCCCTCAAGCTGGTCGCGGATGTCGAGGAAGCGATCGACCACATCAACCGTTACGGCTCTCACCACACTGATTCCATCCTGACCCGGGACGACGCCGTTGCAGCGCGCTTTATGCAGATGGTCGACTCCGCAGGTGTCTACCGCAACTGCTCCACCCGCTTTGCGGATGGTTTCCGCTACGGCTTCGGCGCCGAGGTCGGTATCAGCACCAGCAAGCTCCATGCCCGCGGCCCCGTCGGTCTCGAGGGCCTGGTGACCTACAAATACCTGCTCAACGGCAGCGGCCAGATCGTAGGCGATTACGCGAGCGGCAGAAGCAGCTTCCATTTCAGGGACCTCTGAGAAACACTGGGATCTCCGAAAACTGCAGGAGTCTCTGAAATACACAGCTATCATTAAACCACAGGAATCTATTTAAAAAATGAAAATCCCGGAGTCCGGCACCATGCAGATCATGAAGCCGGTTCTCCGGGTTTTTGTATGAACATTTGTATCAAAATGTGTATCAAAATTTGATCCAGGACTCGCTCGCGAGTCTTACGCGCCGGATATGAAAAGGAAATCCTCTGTGTACGTCCTCTCATTCTGCCGGTTCCGTGACCGCACGGACCGTCACCTGCGGGAGAGTCCCCTGGTCTGTCTCCCCTCCGGAAGAGTCCTCTGCCAGAAGGGCATCACTTATGTCAAGGGTTTGGGAAGTATATTCTCCGGCAGGCCTGCCGTTGATCTCCCATCCGACAAAGCGGCAGCCTTCTGCCGGATGCGCCGTGACCGTAAAGGAGGTTCCGCGATAATATTCGTTTGACCATGTCTCTCCCTGTGAGACCGTCATATTGTTCCAGGTGAGGGAAGCACCCTCATCCGCATCGATCGTGACCCCATAGCGCTCTTTCAGCCCCATATATCCGGCAATATCCTGCCGGTACAGACCTTCTTTTTCACGGACGTTATTGATGGTCTTTGCAATGGTATCCTCCATTTCCGTCCAGAAGTTCTCTCCGTAATCCTTCACATACTCCCTCTTCATATCGGCGTAGAGCGCCTCCAGGATCGGACAGGCATAATCCGGGTCAAAGGTAGTATTCAGCAGATCATCCACATAGGTCAGGAAAGTATCTCTGTAGCGTTTGCACTGCATGACATGACAGAATGTGTTTCCCTTGTCCTTCATGAGATAATCGATCAGCTCGGTGGACCACTGGTCGGGCATGGTGTGAAGGTCATTGGTCAGGATCTGGTCCATGTCGTCCAGAAGAAATCTGTACCGCCCGTCTGTATAGGGGTTGTCCGGATCCTCTTCTCCCACGTAGCGCCACATGGTCACGTTGTTGAAGGGCCAGTCACAGTTGTTGAAGAGGACCTCTGCCGCAAAATAGGACAGATAGTTGTCCATATCCACCTTCTCTTCCAGGGCCTTCTGGTTTTCCGTCTGTGTCAGATCGGCATTCAGAAGAGGGAGGATCTTCGTCCTCGTATAAATGTCGTAGTCGCTGGAGTCATATTTTTCGATCGCCTCTGGGGTTCCCAGACCGAACAGGGTGCACATATACTCCTTGTTCACCGCCGGAGTAAGGTCACAGAGGGTATAGAATTCTCCGTTGAGATAGGTGATACCCAGGCGGGAATCCGGCATTCCGGGCAGTCCGGACCGGTCAGCGAGAATCTTGGCATATTTGCTGCGCACACTGCGTATGCGGTAAACGGGCACTCCGTGCGTGCGCAGACGAAGCGCCTGGAAAGAATCCGGATCGGCCGCGGTCATGCCGCTGACAGAAGCGGAGGCGGGTTCCCCGATGGTTCCCGCAGTCAGGCCCAGCCTGCCGGCTGCAGAGGACATGCCCGCCTGCAGAGTCTCCAGATTTCCCGCTCTGCTGTAGGATCCGCCCTTAAACAGATCAAGGTGAAAATAATTGTCGGAGCTGCCTCTCTGTGTCGATGCCTCCAGGCGGAGCGACCTGTTATAGAGCCCCCGGGAGCTGAAGCCCCCGACCCTGATCCCCGTCTCCTCTTCCAGAAGCACCCGGCCCTCGGGGGAGAACAGGGTCACATGGCCGTTTTTGATCCATTCATCGCCGTCCTGATAAAAATTGCCGGAGCGGTCCTGCCGGACCCCCTTGTCGATGTCCTCCTGATAGTGGCTCCCCCTGATCATGATCCCATTGTCATAATCAAACAGGTTATAGGAATCTGTTGCGACACAGGCCACGCAGGCATCGTATCTCTCAAAAACACCGGGACCGATCACATAGGTTCGCGTCACTATATCACTTGTGTCCTCTCCCTGCAGGAGCCGGGCCCGGACAGGAATCACATGGATACCGTCCTCAGCCTGTTCAACAGCCTGTCCGCCGGCGGAGACCGCAGCCTTTTTTTCCGCCTCCCACAGCCTGCGCTGACCTTCGATACTCAGGTCCTCCTCAGTAGAAGCCTCGCCTGCACTTTCTGTCTGCGATTTCTCCTCCTCTTCCAGCTTCCGGATCACTTCCCCGAGATCGATGCCGTCTCTATAGAGCAGACTGTTCTGTGTCGGCTCATCTCCGTTGACCGTGTAGCGGATCTCGATCGTATCCTCCTGCGGCACCCTTTCATCCGCATTCAGATGAAGGACAAAAGCTTCTTCAAAAAAGCCGCTGTCCTGACTGTAAGTCAGAGGATCTCCGTCGATCAGTTCCAGGCACTTATGCAGGGTCCTTGCTCTGTCATAGGTTATATAGTGAAAGAGCAGCAGTCCTACCAGCAGCAAGGTCATTGCTGCTGTGCACAGGAACACTCTGTTTCGCCCGGTGGCATCTCTCTTCTGGTGCATTCTCAATCCGACTCCGATCTATACATTATCCCCTGCCGCCCGGTCCATGTCCGCCGCCGGGTCCGTGTCCGACGCCGGGGCCGCGGCCGCCGCCCGGGGGCTGGGCGTTCTGCAGTTTGACTCTGGATTCCGTGGTCCGTATATAGCGGTCATCCTTTACATGCAGACGGATCCCTCCGTCCGTGACATAGGCCGATGCACCGCTCTGCCGGGCCACAGGTTTCATCTGGCTGTAGAGCACGGCGTTGACGATTCCGGCAGGGATGAGTGCAAAGACGACCGCAAACAGGTAGGATGTCGCAGAAACATCCTCTCCGGTAAGCAGAAAAGATCCGAACACAACAAGAAAAATCACAAATACCGCCAGGAACCAGAGCGTCTGCTTTGCCTTGGAAACAGGCAGATTGCCGATCATCTTGCCGGTCTGTCCGTTCATGGCAAAGAGGAAATTCTGTCCCTGCCAGTTGGTGCTCAGCAGCCAGACAGGCAATACCGCATACTCAGTCTTCTCATTGCGGATCTTCTCATCATGGGTGCGCGTCATCACACTGCTGTATCCGGTGACGGTTCCGCGAAGGGCGTTTTCCGCACTGTTTTTTGCGCGCTCTTCCGCCCGTTTCCCGCACTCCCCGCTGCTGACATCATATTTGTTGGCCAGATAGCCGGGCATATAGGCCAGAGAGAATTCCGTGATGGCCCTGTAATCAAAGGGCTCGATGCTGTCCATGAGATCATCGGGCATCTTGGTGGATGCATCGACAGGAACACGGCTGAAGCTGATCGTGCCTTCGCGGCTGACCTCATAGTGTCTGGACCTTGTGACCTCGTATTCGCCCTGGCGGAAGACCTCGTCCTGCTTTGCTTCATAGAAGCCGCGCGCATCCACCTGGCCGCTGTAGAGCCAGAAGGGCACATAGACGCCCTTGATCTCTTCCAGATGATTGGAGTTGCTGAAGGACCCGGGCAGCAGAGTCTTTCCCTTATAATATCCCTTGAGGGCATTGACCGCGTCCTTTTTCTCATATTTGAAGGGAATGACATAGTCGGGCTTGAGTGTGCCCGCAAACTGCCCCGGAATAATGGTATTGTTTCCGCAGTAGGGGCAGCGGGTTGCCGCTGTGGTCTCATCGCAGATGAGCTCCGCACCGCAGGAAGTACAGTTGTAGGCCCGCATTTTGGCCGCGTCGCTTCCCCATCCGGATTCCTTCTCTGCTTTTTGGTCGGCTTTCTCCTTGGCACTCACGGCAGAGGCATTCTTGGCCGCAAAGGCCTTCTCGACTTCCTGGACAGTAAAGGAACTGCCGCAGTAATCACATTTCAGTTTTCCTGATTTGCCATCAAAATGAAGCGGGCCGGTACATGCCGGACACTGATACGTGGTAACCTGATCTGCCATTTGTTCCTCCCGGTCTTTTTCATCAACAAAAGCTGCTTGAACTGAAGTGTGTCAGGAGGATGACCTCCTGACACACATATTTTTCATCTATTGCAGGGATGATCTATCGATCCATTATGCTCTGGGCTTACCGCAGCCGGAGCAGAATTTACCGGTATTGTCCGCCTGGCCGCAGGAAGGGCAGGTCCAGGGGCCGCTTTCAGCGGGCTTTGCCGCACCGCAGCCGGGGCAGAATTTACCTTTGTTGCCGGTCTGTCCGCAGGCGGGGCAGGTCCATTCTTCCGGCTCTGCCGGTTTGGCTGTTCCGCAGTTGCTGCAGAACTTGCCGTTGTTGCCGGCCTGGCCGCAGGAAGGGCAGGTCCAGCCTGCTGCTGCCGCGCTGGGCGCCTGCATCTGAGGGGCTGCCTGCTGTGCCGCCGCCTGCTGCATGAGCTGGCCGACATTGACGCCGCCTGCCTGCTGTGCCATTCCCATGCCGGCGAAGCCCATCATGGTGCCGTTGGGATTCTTGGCCGCATCCTTCATGGCCTGCGCGTTGGCCTGGACGGTCATGCCGGCAGCGATCGCCGCATTGCCGCCTGCAGCAAGTCCGAGCTGAAGGTTCTTGATCGCCTGCTCGTCCTCTTCGGAGGCCTTGACACTGCTGACACCGCAGGTGACGATCTCAATGCCGTAGACCTTTCCCCATGTGGAGGACAGTTCCGTATTGAGTGCCTCGGAGAGCTCTTTGGTGTGGCCGGGCAGGGAGCTGTAGCGGATACCCTGATCGGAGATCCTGGCGAAAGCAGGCTGCAGAGCCGTCAGAAGCTCGGAGCGCAGCTGGTCATCGATCTGGTCACGCGTATAATCCCTGTTGACATTGCCGCAGATGTTCTTGTAGAACAGGATCGGGTCTGTCATCTTGTAGGTGTATTCGCCGAAACACCTGACGGAGATGTCCAGGTCGAGGCCGATGTTTTTGTCGACAACGCGGAAGGGAACCGGGCTTGCGGTGCCGTACTTGTTGCCGATGATGTTCTTGGTGTTGAAATAATAGACACGCTGATCCTTGGCTGTGACACCGCCGTAGGAGACACGCGCCGCGAACTGCTTGAAGCTCTCTTTGATGCTGTTTCCAAGGCTGCCGGAGAAGATGCTGGGCTCCGAGGATGTGTCATAGGTGTAGGCACCGGGCTCCGCGCAGATATCCACGATTGCGCCCTGGTCGACAATGATCATACACTGGCCCTCGTTGACAACGATCGTGGAACCGTTCGTAATCACATTCTCGCTTCCGCCCTTGTTCAGGAGGCCTGACTTGCCGGTGTGGTGCTCGCCCTTGCGCACAAGAACATCCGTCGGCATTTCAGAGCAGTAAAAATAATCCTTCCACTGATCTCCGAGAACAGAACTGAGTGAAGCGCCTGCTGCTAAAATAAGTCCCATCGTGTAACCTCCATTTATTTATTTTACAATAACAGTTTTTAGATTCCGGTTTCCGTCTTCAATTCTATTTGTGTATATTTGCGCCCTGAACTACATCTGATGGCGCACGACCGTGTATTCGTCCCCGCCCTGATAATAGGGGCAGGAGGAATGCCTGTCTGTCACAAAGCGCACATAGTCGTCTTCATCCATATCCGCCTCGCAGACATAATCGCCGTAATCATCGTCATACGCGCAGAGAGCGCAGCTGTCACATTCAATCTGCATGGTTTTCTCTGATTCCTCCGGTTTTCCCTGGTCCGGATCACTTTCCGAGGAGAATGTCCTTGGCCCTCTCGAGCTGGTTGTCAGTCTCGTCCTTCTCGTACTGGTCCGCGTCGAATTCTATGATCTCGTCGGGCTCAATTCCCACCTTGTGGATATTGCGGCCGTTGCGGGTGTAATAGTCGGCAATCGTGATCTTAAAGGCGGAGCCGTCTCCCAGGGGGTAAAGATTCTGGACAATGCCCTTTCCGTAGGTCTGGGTTCCGATCAGTTTTCCGATGCCTGCGTCCTGAATCGCACCTGCCAGGATCTCGGAAGCACTGGCGGAGTAGCCGTTCACGAGGACAACGAGGGGAATATCGAAATCCGCGCCGGGGCATTTATACTCTTCGCGCTCTCCGTTCTTGTCCTCCATATAGAAGATCAGGCCGCCGGGAAGAAGCTCGGATGCGATCTGGGTGACCGCGGAAACGGTACCGCCGGGGTTGTCGCGGAGATCAAGAATCATGTACTTCATGCCGTTTGCCTTGAGTTCGGCAAAATTCTCGTCGAACTGTCCGGGCGTCACATCATCAAACTGGCTGATCTTGAGATAGCCCACTCCGTCGGCAAGCATCTCGGAAGTGACCGTCGGAACATTGATGGTCTCGCGGGTAGGTGTCACCGTGACATATTTCCCGCCTCTGTTGACCTTGATGGTAACGGTCGTGCCCTCTTCTCCCTTGACAAGATTCGCCACTTCGGCGGTATCCATCGAGAGTGTGTCGACACCGTCCACCTCGCAGATGATGTCTCCCACCTTGAGTCCTGCCTTCTCGGCAGGTGTTCCGGGCATAATTCCGGTGAAGACCGGCGCTCCTGTTGCCGTGTCCAGGCCGATGTAAGCGCCGACTCCCTTGTAGATCCCGCTTGTCTCTTCCGTCATCGAGTTATACTCTTCCGGTGTATAGTAGACGGTATAGGGATCTCCCAGAGAATCCATCAGACCCCTGTAGAGTCCGGTCTCAAGAGTCTCAACGGTCGCATCTCCCGGCTCATAGTAATATTCACGGATGCAGTCCTCGAGAAGCTGCAGCTTTTCAATAGACTCCTTGTTGATGGCAGAACCTGTCGTCGATGCCGGATCCCGCTCGGAATCAATCGTCTGCTCCGCAACTGTCCTGACCGGGAACAGGTGTACCGCAATCGCGAGGAAAACGATCCCTACTGCCATTCCCAGCGCGAAAATACCGGCCTTTGAAGCAAACCCGCCTCTGCTGCGGCAGCGGGGCCGCATATCCTGCGCGGGCTGTTCTGTCGGCATTGTCTCTGTGCTGTTGAAATCTCTCTCGTTCATCTTCCTGTGTATTCCTCTATTTTCTTCTGAATGCTGTGTATATGAATCCGGGCTGTTCATCTTCAAGCCTTTCAATGAATATTCTAAATGAATCCCCGTCCCTTTGTCACCGTCTTCAGATGATTCTTCACCATAAATACACAGATCTAAACCGGTCAGAAGTCATACTGCTCCATGTATTTCATGTATTTAACAACCATCAGAGCAATCTTGAACGTAATCGCGTCCTCAAAGACGCGCAGGTCCAGACCGGTGCTCTTCTGCAGCTTATCAAGACGGTATACAAGCGTATTTCTGTGAATGAAGAGCTGCCGGGATGTCTCGGAGACATTCAGGCTGTTCTCAAAGAACTTGTTGATGGTCGAAAGAGTCTCCTGATCGAAATCATCAGGATTTTTGCCCTTGAAGATCTCACGGATAAACATCTTGCAGAGAGGGATCGGAAGCTGATAGATCAGGCGGCCGATTCCCAGCTCATTATAGGCAATGACCGTGCGGTCTTCGAAAAAGATCTTGCTGACATCGAGGGCCATCTTCGCTTCCTTGAAGGAGCGGCTGACTTCCTTGATCTCATCCACGACAGTGCCGTAGGAGACACGGATGTCCATGATGCCGAGGCGGTGGAGCTGCTGCTCTATATTGACCGCAGTCTTCTCTATTTCACGTTCCTTGCCGGCATCCGAGAGGTCCTTGACAATGACAACATTGGTCTCATCGACAGCGGTGACGAAATCAGCACTGGACACGCCGATGTATTCCTGAAGCAGCTCGAGGACATTGCGGTCCTTGTCCGACCCGTTCTCGACGATCATGACGACGCGCCGGACATCCGGCATAATGCGGAGCTTTTTGGCACGGCTGTAGATATCCACCAGGAGAAGGTTGTCAAGGAGAAGGTTCTTCATGAAGCTGTCCTTGTCATACCGTTCCTTGAAGGCCGCCATCAGTCCGCGCAGCTGGAAGGCAGCCATACGGCCCACCAGCAGGGTGTTGTCTGTATCTCCATAAACAACAAGTACATATTCCAGCTGCTGGTCCTCAAGGACCTTGAAAAACTGGAAAGGACCTGCCGACTGTGAGTCCGCAGGTGACACTGCAAAATCAGGAATCGCCTTTGAGGCTTCTTCAAAGACCGGGGCTGTGGAGACCACTTCTCTTCCGTCTGCGTCCATGATGCAGATTTCAAGTCTTGTAATATCCCTGATTCCGTCGATCGTGTTCTGTAAAACCTGATTAGAAACCATATTTCCCACACTTTCCTGCAGCCTGTTCCTCTGCATGAAATCATCTGAATTATACCCTGCCTATTATTCTAATGTAAAATAAGATAATTTTCCACAAATTTAGAAAGAAATTTTGTATGAAATCCACAAACTATCTGCTTTTCCAATCAAATTTCACTGTATTTATGCACAAAGAAGCATGAGCAAAGTGTCTGACTTATAAAGCAGAAGTGACTGACAGTTAAAAAAGGCGCAGACACTGCCCCGCCCTGCCCTGCGGGCAAGAAAAAAACACAGCTCACGCTGTGTTTTTTCAGGTTCTACAATAGTACGATTCTGTTTTCCTCGATTGAAATCCTGTTTTCCTTGAGGAGATGTCCGATCGCCCTCTTGAATTCATTTTTGCTCATATGAGCCTTTTCGCGGATCAGTTCAGGCGAAGCCTTGTCCGTAAAGGGAATCATGCCGCCTCCTTCGCTGAGCATTTGCAGAACAGTTTCCACATCGGATTCAATCTGAAGATAACTCTTCTCGCGGATGCTCAGATCGAGTTTACCGTCAGGCTTGACACCGGTCACACGCGCCTGCACGACATCGCCTGCCTTGAGCTCGCGGACAAGTTCGCGGCGGGGAATCAGCGCCGAATAAATGCTGTCGACAGCAACAAATGCGCCGAAGTTGCGGCTTGTCTCATAGACAATGCCGGTTACCTGATCACCCGTGTGATAGGGGCTGTCAGTGCGCAGCCAGGGATATACATTCATGGTGGCGCAGAGGCGCTCGCTCTTGTCCAGGTAGACAGCTACAAGAACAGTCTGCCCCTCCTGTACACGCTCTCTGGGCTGTTCATGATAGGGAAGCAGGAGGTCTTTGTCGAGACCCCAATCCAGGAAGGCTCCGATCCGGCTGACCTGGATGACGGTGAGATAACCCACCTGATGTAATGTAAGTTTCGGTTCTTTACGGGTGGCAATCAGACGGTCCTCTGAATCTTTGTAGAGGAAGACCTCCAGCTCATCACCGATCGCGGCGCCTTCGGGAACCTGTGAGCGGGGCAGAAGGACTCGTTCGTTGGCTACATCCCCGGTCAGATAAACCCCGAAGGGAACCTGTTTATCTATCCGCAGTATTTGTTTTTCTCCGATTTTAAGCATTTCGATCCTTTCCGATCTATACGTATTCGGCATTCCGGAAAGAAATTTTTCAACTACTGTATTACTCGTTCTGTGAAAAATGCATTTCCATAATCGCATAAGGGGTTCCGTCATCTGCATTGAGTGAAACGCAGATCCGGGAGGGGTCGTCTGCATACAGAACAGGAGTGATCCGGTCTCCCAGAACAGCCTGCTGTCTGTATTCGATCCGGAGAACTGAAGCCTCCCTGTCAGCCGGAAGAAGACCTGCTGCGATCCGGACATATTGTCCGTTATTCATATGCCGGTTCGTATCGAGATGGTATTCCTGCACAGTAATAGCCGGTCTGGTCTCTCCGGGAACATCCGGGAGACGGATTTTGCGGGAATCATACCGCATGTCCAGCCTTTCCTCCAGAGAATATTTTTTGATTATATCCGCAGGAATACGGACCGGATGCATCCTCCTTATGTCAACCAGCGTCCATACAGAATTTGCAGCGGCCAGCCGCTCGCCGGCCTGTGTTTCCATCAGGAAATTACGCAGACCGATTCCTCCCTTCATCTCATAGGGAAGCGTCCCGATCACAACCTGCTCACCCAGGGCAGGCATTCTGTATATTTCCACACGCCAGTATACAATAACCCAGGCAAGGCCCCGCTCATGCAGCTTTTTGACGCCGATCTGATTGTCCTCCGACTGAAATGTAGAGCAATCCTGAAAATAGTCTATCAGTTTTTCCGGTGTAAGACGTCCGAAAGCGTCTGTTTCGCTGTAGCGGATCTTGCTGGTAAAAACGTACATCCAATCCTCCGTTAATATTGCAACCGTTTTTTCCGTACAGGTTTTTCCGTCTGCAAAATAAAGATGGGAATCATCCGTGCTTTCCTTTTCTCAGGATGCCTTTCGAATCAAAATAGCATTTTCTGCCGTTAATGGTCTTCCAGCCTGTTGCCTTGACCATTGTTTTCTTGTCAAAATAGTACCATTTGCCGCTGATCTTCTTCCAGCCCTTCACAAGCTTTCCCGTCTTCTTGTCAGCGTAATACCATTTGGTTCCGACCTGAATAAAGCTGGTCTGCCGTACTCCCTTGCTGTTAAAATAGTAGGTCGAATTCCCGATCTTGTGCATTCCCCCCGTTATGCGGGAGTAATCTGTTTTGTAAAAATAATAGATCTTGCCGCCGATATTCTGAAAGCCCTTGAGGAGCTTTCCGTTTTTGACCGATGCGTAATACCACTTGGTGCCGACCTTGAAGAAACCGGTAACACGCTCGCCTTTGGCATTAAAATAATATCTTCCTCCTCCGATCGTGAGGAATCTGTTTTTGACATATCTGCCGTCGGAGCCGATGTAATACACCTTGTCTCCGACAGTGTGCCACACGTTTTTCGCAGTCGTCTTTGCCGCGGAAGAATTGTTGTTCCGGTTTGACGCGGAAGACTTGCGCAGAACGATGGTCCCGCGTTTACCGCGGCTTCCCATGCTCCACGGCACATGATATACGTTGTTGGTATGTGCATCTACTACCGGCATTCCGGAGGAATTCACACCCACACAGATACCGACGTGGTCATAAGTGCTGTTTCCGTTCCAGTCATAATAAACAGGATTTCCGACTCTTACATTGGCGTTGGAAGCAGCCAGAAATGTGCCGTATGACTTAAAGTGACGAATATGTCCCATAACGTTGATCCAGTTCACAGACTGAGGATACCAGTCATCCGTTTTGGGCATCCCGCCGGCATAAAGACACTGGGAGACAAAGTTGGCGCAATCGACTCCCCTGTACTCCTTGTAGCTGCGGTTGTATTTTTTCCAGTATTTGTCGGCATAGGCAGCTGCCTTTGCCGGAGAATATGCGTAGCCTGCGGACGCGGCATCAACCACTTCCGCACCCTGCGCATACAGTGTGTCGGCAGTGAGGTCTTTCGCATCCTCAGCCTGCAGCACTCCCTCTGAAGGGACCGCCGCACTCCCGTCAATAATGTAGCGGAGCGTTTTTCCATCCGACGTTCCAAGCTGTGCATAGGCGGCGGGCGCATCTGTCATGTCCGATCTGACTTCGTACAGAGCTGCAGGGGCCTCATCGGATTCTGTCACCGGGTCCTCCCCCTCGCCGAGCCATGCAAAATTGATCTCCGTCCCGTTAATCTCAGAAGGCGTCCAGATATCGCGATCACTGCGCTCAAGAGTGAGGCCGAAAGTATAACTGTAGGCCGACGCATTGACGGTTTCCGACTGAAGGGATGCACTGTAGCCCTGTGTCATCCACTCATCAACAACCAGTTCAATTCTGCCGTCTTTCCTTGTGCAGGATACGATCTGGTAACGCGGGATCATCTCACGAATGACAGCATTCTCTGCAATCATCATCAGTGCATAATCGCCCTGCCGCTCCCACTCGGAGTACACAGCGTCCTGATTCTTTGCAGAGGCTGCGGCTGCAGGGTCTGTGTCCGCCGCGCCGGAAGAAGCAGCCGGAACATCTTTTACCGCATTGCCTGTCAATTTCCTCTCGTTAATTGCAGACGTCAGGTATTGCGCCTTTGCTTCTTCATAAGCAGACAGAGCATTCAGTACATTTCTGCTCTCTCCCTCATTCAGTTCAGAATACAGTACGTTTCCCTCCGAAAGAATGCTGCGCGCAGACGCAAGGATCTGTTCATCCGTGATGCTTTCCGAATTCTGATAGAAGTTATCAATCGCCTCATCAAAGGGGAGACTTTTCTCACTTCCCTCTGCAGCGGCAGTGTCCTCACGTCCTGTCTGTGCTGCAGATACAGAAATCTGTGCAGGCTGGGAGAGTATAAATCCCAGAACTGCTGCAGCTGCCGCGACCTGCATAAGCTTCTTGAGAGTTTTCGTTACTGTTTCCAAACCAAATACCATACCCCTCTATGATCATCCCTTGAAATGCTTCCGAGTCTTCCGTCCCAGGCTCTAATTAATCACCTTTTCAAATAAGCCCGGGCACACCGGTGCACAGGCAGGTCTTTTTTTAAGTTCGCCAAATAAAGCATAACATTTCGTGATTTAAATTGACGCATTCTCCAGGAAAACCTCATCACGAAACTGTTATGCATGAACTGACAATTTTAAAAAAAGAATAATCAGGCGTTAGTTTATTATATACTTGAAGATTCCACATGTCTACCTGTAATAGTCTTAAAAATCCCTTAATATTTGCTTCACAACAATTACAGGAAACCCCTGCGGACAGGATTTTTACCTCAAAAAAAGTCCCTGATAATCTGTATCAGGGACTTTTCTAAGCAGCTGGGCTAGTAGGATTCGAACCTACAAAATGACGGAGTCAGAGTCCGCTGCCTTACCGTTTGGCTATAGCCCAAAACTCATAACCGGATGTTTATCTCTCGGCTACGAATTGAAATTATAATGCATAACTTTTAAAAATGCAAGCACTTTTTTTAAATTTTCTGCAACTATTCAGCTTCACCGGATCACTTTCTCCATGTATAGGGATAAAACAGGAGCAGCATGGGGTAGAGTTCAAGCCTGCCCGCAAGCATATCAAACATAAGGATATATTTGGATGCCAGCGAAAAATGCCCGAAATTGGCAGTGGGGCCGACGGCGGAAAGGCCGGGGCCGATGTTGTTGAAAGTCGCCGCCACGGAGGTAAAGATGGTCTCCAGGCTCTGGTCTGCGTCAAAGATCGTGACCAGAAGGACAGAGGCAAAGAAGATGACAACGTAAACTCCGATATACATGACGACGGAACGGACAGTATCGCGCTCGACCGGCTTATTGTCCATGCGCACTGCAGTGACACTGCGGGGATGGACATAGTGGTGGATCTCCTGCAGTCCGGCCTTGACAAGGATGACGATACGGGAGACCTTGATGCCGCCGCCGGTGGAACCGGCGCAGGCGCCGCAGAACATGATCATGACCAGCAGGCACCTGGAATACTGGGGCCACAGGTCGAAATCCGCGGTTGCGTAGCCGGTGGTCGTGATGATGGACCCCACCTGAAATGCCGCATGGTGGAAAGCCAGATAGAGATTGTCAAACATGCCGCGGATATTGATGGTTATCGTCAGAATACTGAAGGCAATGATCGCGAAATACCAGCGGACCTCACTGAGGCGGAAGGCCTCTTTTTTGTCCTTTCCGAGAAAAAGGAAGAAATAGGCGTTGAAGTTGACGCCGAAGAGGATCATGAAAATGGTAATGATGGTCTGCTGGGGGATCGGATAGCTGGCAATACTGTCGCCCAGGACACCGAATCCTCCGGTACCTGCAGTGCCGAAGCTGAGGCAGAGGCTGTCAAAGAGGGGCATGCGGGCGATGAGGAGCAGCACGATCTCCGTGACGGTCATACCGAAATAGATCATGTAGAGGATCTTGGCGGTGTCGCGGATCTTGGGAACAAGTTTTCCTACGACGGGGCCCGGGCTCTCCGCGCGCATCATGTACATCTGGCTGCCCATTCTGCGCTTGCGCATGGGCATGATGGCGAGCACTAAGACGATGACGCCCATGCCGCCGACCCAGTGGGTAAAGCTTCTCCAGAACAGACTGGCGTGGCTGAGCGCCTCTACATCCGCCAGAATACTAGACCCGGTGGTCGTAAAGCCGGAGATGGTCTCAAACAGCGCATCCGAATAGTTGGGAATGTCGCCGCAGAGCACAAAGGGAAGGGCGCCGCAGATACTGATCACAAGCCAGACAAGAGCGACACTGATAAAGCCTTCCTTTGTATAAAATTCCGTTCCCGCATCACCTTTCAGGTTGATCAGAAATCCGATTGCGTAATATGCCGCTGCAAGTGCCAGGTAAATGAGACCCTCTCTCTCCCTGTACAAAAACCCGGTCAGTGCGGGAAGAAGGAGGAAAATGGCTTCAAATTTGAGCACCAGTCCTGTTGTGCGGCGGATAATAGAGTAATTCATAGTAACCTCTATGCCGAAGCGTTTTTTGCAAAGCATGTGCTGCCTTCGCAGGTACCCGGAATGAAAAAACCGCCCCTGCAGTTTTTATCATTCCGGATGTCTGCTCCGCGAAGCGGCTCAGACATCCTGTGACCGCATTGAAATCAAGTCATAACTACAGGCCCTTTATCCTCTTCGAGGATGTCGCGAATGTCCTGGAATCCTATACGCGTGGTAACAACGATCACGCGGTCATTCACTTCGATCATGGTCTGTCCGTTGGGGATGATGACCTGTCTGTTCCGATAGATACAGGCGATCAGGACATTCTTTTTGATCGGAAGATCGATGAGGGGGATGCCGATCACGGGCGAGCCCATCTGAATCAGGAATTCCAGTGCCTCGGCCTTGTTTTCAATAATATTGTAGAGCGTCTCGACGTTGGAGCCGATGGAATTCTCCATGGCGCGGACGTAGCGGACGATGTATTCCGCCGCGATATGCTGGGGGTTGAGGATGCTGCCCAGATTCATATCATCGATGATGTCGTCGTAGTTGATGCGGTTGACTTTGGTGATCAGCTTGACATCCTT
Organism: Lachnospiraceae bacterium UBA4380; assembly: GCA_002390025.1. Taxonomy (GTDB): domain Bacteria; phylum Bacillota; class Clostridia; order Lachnospirales; family Lachnospiraceae; genus CAG-791. Next base: position 6,351 of record DGRU01000150.1, on the reverse strand, counting down.
TGCGGCCGCCTTGCGGGCATACAGAGACAGGAAAATGTTTTCCTCGTCCATGCCGGTCAGACTGACGAAGGATTCAATCTGCCCGATGCCCTCTTCCAGCAGAACATTCTGGTTGGCGGCGTCTCCGCAGATGATATTGGCTCCCGGGATCTCTTCGCTCAGCATTGCGCAGCGGCCGGGATCCTTGTCGATGATCGTGACCGCGATGCGGCTGTCCAGCAGGTTCTTGGCAAGATAATAGGCGATGGTACCGCCGCCGATGATCATGCAGTTGGAGACGCTGCGGGTCTTGAGGCCGACTTTTTCCACAAAGGCACGTGCGCTCTTAGCGCCGGCTACGATACTGATCGTGTCATCTGCCTGAAGGCGGAAATTGCCGTCCGGGATCGTGACATCGTGATTGGCTCCGCGCTCTACCGCGCAGACGAGGACATCACCCTTGACATTCCTGGAAATTTCGGCAAGGGTCTTGCCGTCGAGCGGAGATCCCGCCAGGACAGAGAACTTGAGCAGCTCCACATGGCCGCGGGCAAAGGTCTCGATCTTGATCGCAGAGGGGAACTTGAGCAGACGGGAGGCCTCCATGGCTGCCGCATACTCGGGATTGACTGTCAGGGACAGACCCAGTTCCTCGCGGATAAAGCCTACTTCACTGTTGTAAATGGGATTTCGTACACGGGCAATGGTATTGCAGTCACCCGCCTTTTTGGCGATCAGGCAGCACAGGAGATTCAGTTCATCCGAATCCGAGGCCGCGATCATCAGATCAGCGTCTTCGACGCCCAGATCCTTCTGCACGGAATAACTGCCGCCGTTGCCGACAATGCCGAGGACGTCACAGCTGCTGGATACCTCATTGACCACCTGCTGGTTTTTGTCCACAACGCTGACGTCATGTCCTTCTTCGCTGAGCTGTCTGGCCAGGGCAGATCCCACTTTGCCGCAGCCGACCACAATGATTTTCATAGTTGTTCCTCCATACCGTACCCTTGTACAGCAATCACTCTTTCGACCATGCCGTTAGCCAGAACGGCAGCGCGAGGAGAAATCCCGAATCGGGTTTCTCCGATGCGATCACAGGATGTTTATGCTCCGGCACAAACATCCGGAGTGAAAATAACGCTGTCGAGCGTTTTTTTCGCTCTATCTGCTGACCCGCAGAATATCGCCTGGCGCCGCCTGCTCATCCAGCTGAAGCCGGATCAGTTCTCCCGGGTGCGGGGCGCTCTGCACCGGCTCCCATTCCGAATTCCACATCCCCAGGACGCGCGTCTGCAGGTCTCTGCCGTCGGGACACATGATCTCGATCGTCTCTCCGACGGAAAATTTATTTTTCTGATGAATCGTCACAATGCCGGGCAGGTCTCCCTGTCCGCCGCACGCACCGGGCCCGGCCTTAAATCTGTCCGGCATGCTGCCCTGTCCGTTGGCGCTCCCGGACTCCACGGCCTTCTCGACAATCCCCAGAAAGACCGCATCACTGGCATAGGTGTTGTCCGTGTAGACCATGGACTGCGTGTCCGGTCTTCCGAAATAGAAACCTGTCGTGAAGTCGCGGTAGGTGCATTTGCGGATCTCCTGCCTGTACCAGTCCATACCGGCGGCATATTTCTCGTCGCTCTCCAGATAATCGTCGATCGCCCGGCGGTAGGCGCGGGTGATCGATGCGACATAGAGGGCCGTCTTCATGCGCCCCTCGATCTTGAGGCTGTCGATACCGGCACCGGCCAGCTCCGGAAGGTGCTCGATCATGCACAGGTCGCGGGAATTGAAAATATAGGTCCCCCGCTCATTTTCCTCGATGGGGAAATATTCGCCCGGGCGGCTCTCCTCCGCCACGGCATACTTCCACCTGCAGGGATGCGTACAGGCGCCCCGGTTGGCGTCCCGCCCTGTAAACCAGGCGGAGAGCAGGCACCTTCCCGAATAGGAGATGCACATGGCGCCGTGGATGAAAGCCTCGATCTCAAGGTCCGCCGGTGTCTTCTCCCTGATCCGGGCGATCTCGCTCAAAGACAGTTCCCTCGCACAGACGACGCGGGCAGCGCCCATGTCGTGCCAGAAGCGGAAGGTGCCGTAGTTGGTATTGTTGGCCTGTGTGGAAATATGTACAGGAATCTCCGGGCAGAACTGCCTGGCCAGCGAAAACATACCCGGATCTGCCACCAGGACAGCATCCGGCTTCATCTGCGCCAGTTCCTCGAAATAGGCCGCTGCGCGGTCCAGATCCTGATTGTGTGCAAAAATATTGGCGGCTACATGCACATGCACACCGTGGGAATGTGCATAGGCAATGCCCGCCCTCATATCTTCGGGGCTGAAATTCCTGGCCTTTGCCCGCAGGCTGAAGGCCTCCCCTCCTATATACACCGCGTCAGCGCCGAAATTCACTGCTGTGCGCAGGACTTCCAGATCTTTTGCAGGGATCAGAAGCTCCGGCTTCTCGCGGTTGGTTTTCCATCTTTTTTCCATATCTGTTATCGCAGCCGCCTGTTCCGGCGTTTATCTCTTCAATGACACTGCAGCCCCGTCTCCTGTGGGCAGCAACAGGGTCTCCAGCTGTTCTTCCTCCATCAGGGCGTGAAGATAGGCGCGCATCCTGGCGTGGATGGTGCGGTTTCTCCGCGTCACGGCAAAACGGGAGGTGAGGATCTCTCCCTCCTGCAGGATATTGTCTGTGATCATGATCCCTCCCGGGCTGAGGAGGCGGAGCGCATCCGGCAGAAAGCGTATGTACTGGCCTTTGGCGGCATCCATGAAGATCAGATCGAAGGAACTGTCCTCCCGGATCTCTCCGAGGACCTGGGCCGCATCGCCCTCGAGGAGCACAATGTCCTCCGCCCGGCCGCAGGTGTTTTTTCTCCCGTATCTGATGAAATTGCCTCGTGCCTTTTCGGCGCGCTGGGGATCTTTTTCAATCGTTGTAATGCGGCAGTCCGCAGGTGCGTAATACTGCATGAAGAGGGCGGAAAAGCCCACTGCCGTCCCGATCTCCAGAATGCGGGCCGGTCTCTTCACAGCCAGAAAGAAGCGGATCAGGTTCTGTGTCTGCGGACGGATGATCGGGACTCCTTCCGCCAGGGCCTCCTGTTCCAGTTCCTGCAGATGCACCGGTCCGGGAGGCGTCATGGCCTCCACAAAAACTTCCATGCGCATGGCATCGAGGGCTTTCCCGCTCTCCCCGGGGGAATAATCCGTGAGATTCTGCAGGGCGGATTCGTCCGTCAGCCCGGTCAGCCCCGGCAGTCCCTCCTGCCGCCTTGTCCCGTCACTGACCCCAGACATCTTTGTTCTCTTCCTGTGAATCGGACTGACCGGAGTCCGCCGGCGTTTCGCCGTCCACCTGGTCCTCGGGAACCGTCGCCGGGTCGACAGACAGTTTCTCCAGCATCTCTTCCATAGTCATATCCGAGGAAAGGATATAGTCGCCGGGCAGAATGGAATGGCTGTATCCCGTGAGCCTTGCCTTGAGGGCAAAGGAATAGCGGCTGCTGATCAGGTCCATATTCTCGAGAATTCTGCCGACCTTCAGCGCGGAGGCGGCGTCCTCCTCGGAAATCGTCACCATTTCGCTGTGGGCCTGCACGTCCCCGGGGCTGTCAAGACTCTTCTGCACAAACAGCCCGTAACCCTCTGTATAGGCCCGTCCGGCCCATGCAATGATGATGAACACACAGATGATCGGGGCGACATCCATAATAATTCCGATGACTGTCTCAACAAGGCCGGTTTTTTCGATATTGTTATCCATAGAGATTCCTCCGGGATTACCCATGCCTGAAAATCAGCAGCAGTGATCCCATGCGTCAGATCCCCTGTCTCTTGCCGGTCATGCCGGAGCACATCAGTGTTCAGACATCGCCGGGCTCTTATACCTCGAGGATCATAGGCAGGATGACGGGACGGCGCTGGGTCTTTTTCCAGAAAAAGTCATTCAGACCGTCCTTGACAACATTCTTGTAACGGTTCCAGTCGGTGACACCGTTTTCAATACAGTGGTAAATGGCCTCCTCGGCTACAGCAGCTGCGCCGGTCATGAGGTCATCCGCTTCCTTGATATACACAAAGCCGCGGGAAGTGATCTCGGGGCCCGAGAGAAGCTCGCAGGTCTGTGAATCGAGGGCAAAGGCAACGATCACGATTCCGTCCTCCGCCAGATGCTGGCGGTCTCTCAGAACGACATTGCCGACATCTCCGACACCGAGTCCGTCGACCAGGATATTGCCGACCTGGACTTTCTCGCGGACAAAAGCGCCGTCTTCGGACAGTTCCAGCACATCACCGGAGTGGAGGATGAAGATATCCTCCTTGCTGTAGCCCATCTGGCGGGCAATCTTTGCCTGGGCCTTGAGGTGGCGGAACTCGCCGTGGACCGGAATGGCATACCTGGGCTGTACCAGATGGTAGATCAGCTTGACATCTTCCTGGCAGGGATGGCCGGATGTGTGGACATCCTGGGTGATGACATCGGCTCCCTTGAGAAGGAGCTTGTTGACCACGGAAGTGACTGCCTTTTCGTTGCCCGGAATAGGGCTGGAGGAGAAGACAACCGTATCGCCGGGGCCGATGGTCACTTTGCGGTGCATGCCGTCCGCCATGCGGCTGAGGGCCGCCATGCTCTCTCCCTGGCTGCCGGTCGTGATGATGACCGTCTTCTCGCCCGGATAGTTTTTGAGCTGATCGATGTCGATCAGGGTGTTCTCCGGAACATTGAGTACGTCGAGTTTGGTGGCTGTCTCAATGATATTGACCATGCTGCGGCCTTCGACAACAACCTTCCTGCCGTATTTGTAGGCATGGTTGATGATCTGCTGAACGCGGTCCACGTTGGAGGCGAAGGTCGCGACAATAATGCGTGTATCTGCGTGGTCGCGGAAAATCTGGTCGATATTCCTGCCGACCGCTTTTTCGGAAGGTGTATGGCCGGGGCGCTCCGAATTGGTGGAGTCGCACATGAGAGCCAGCACGCCCTCATTGCCCAGTTCTGCGAAGCGCTGCAGATCGATGGCGTCGCCGTAGACAGGTGTATAATCCACCTTGAAATCGCCTGTGTGCACGATCGTGCCCGCGGGGGACTTGATGGCCAGGGCAGCGGCATCTACAATACTGTGATTGGTCTTGATGAATTCGACATCAAATTCTCCCAGCTCCACAATGTCGCCGAAGGAGACAACGTGAAGTTCTGTTATCTCGAGCAGGTTGTGCTCGCGGAGCTTGTTTTCGATGATGCCCATGGTCAGGCGCGTCCCGTACACGGGGACATTGATCTTCTTCAAAACATAGGGAAGGGCGCCGATATGATCTTCGTGGCCATGGGTGATGACAAACGCCTTCACCTTATCCAGATTCTCTTCCAGATACGTGGTGTCCGGAATGACCAGATCGATGCCGAACATGTCGTCCTCCGGGAATGCAAGGCCGCAGTCCACGACCACAATGCTGTCCCCGTACTCAAAGGCAGTGATGTTCATACCGATCTGCTCCAGCCCCCCGAGCGGAATGATCCTTAGAGAGGGGGCGGGCTCTCTTTTCATGTTCTCATTGTTTTTTTTCAATCTATCTCCACTTCCAAGTCCTTTTTCTCCCGGATACCGGCCCGCGGCCTTTTTCTGTCCGGCCTTCCTGTATCCGCGTTCCGCGGTTCTCCCCGCTGCTCCTGATCCGATCCTCTGTGCTGCAATATCGTGTGTTCTGTTTGATCCGACCTTCTTTTCCACGGACTTCTGTGCTTTGCTTTTTTCCGGGGTGTATTTATCCGATTCGTTTTTCCGGGAAGCCTCTTTTTTTGCACTGACTGCTATTTTGGCAGCCGCTTTCTTCCTGAAATCTTTCTTTTTGTAACCCTGTTTCTTTAACTCTCTCTTAGTAAGGTCTCTTCGTAATTCTTTCTTCTTAAAAATGCTTTTCTTCAACTTATCTCTTCTACTCTTCTCTTTCTGTTCTTCTTCTCTTCTTCTAATGATCTCTTATTTCTCTCTTGCTCAGACCTCGATCTCGATTCCGAGCTCTTCCAGACTGTCCTTCATCAGCAGAAGGACCGCAGTCTGCTCCCGGTCATCCTCTACGATCTCGTAGGTGACCTCCGTCCCCTTCTCATCGGGATTAGCGCGCAGGATCAGAGCCTCGCCGTCGCCGTCGGGGCTGTCCGTCACAAGCAGATACTGTTTTCCGCCCAGCATTGCTTCATCCAGAACAAAAAAATCCACTGCCTTGTCTTCGCCTTCCGGCATGAACTGTACTTTTTCCATGTATGCTCCTGTCTGAGGTGCTCTGTCCCTTCTGTGTTCCTGCGCAGATCCGGTCAGGGATCAAATCCAATCTGTGATCACGATCCGGTCAGCGTTCAAAATC
>DGRU01000026.1:4681-37761 GCA_002390025.1 Lachnospiraceae bacterium UBA4380 | reverse complement strand
CAATTATCTGTCCTCCATACTGTGTACTGAAAGAGTGTAGATCTCATCCAGGTTCAAGGTGTGATACCGCTTATAGAGCCTGATGGTCAGGGACAGCATAATGGCCGTGACCGACACAGAAACAACGATGCCCGTCAGAACCAGTCCGGCCGGCACCGGGTTGATGTATCTGCGGGGATCTGTCACGCCGTCCACAATGATCGGAGCTTTTCTGCCCTCGATATAACCCATCGACGCCAGAAACAGGAACACGCCCGTGTCCATGATGTTCATGCCGATCAGCTTCTTGATCAGGTTCTGATGGAAAAGCAGCATGGTAAAGCCGATTCCGAACAGAATAATGGCTGCCGCCTCTTCATAATTAATCAAAAGATTCTCAAACACCGCCGACACTTCCTCTCTTGAATAAGCTGTAAAAACCGAACATGGTACAGGCAACGACCAGACCGACCGCAATATTGAGCGGAAGGATCAGGCCGCCGCTCAGGATCGCCCCCGGTATTCCCTTGGGAATGTGGTTATGGAGATGATTGGCGCCCATAAAGAAGACATATCCCTTGGCGAAGCTGTAGAATGCAAGTGAAACGAAGGAGATGACCATGGACACTTTCGCTGTAAAAAAGCTGTCCACCAGTTCAAATCCGAAGGCTGACTCAAAGATGATCAGACCGGCACCCAGCACCGCGCCTCCGGAGAATCCGCCGCCCGGTCCGTTCTGTCCGTTGAGCAGGATATAGATACCGAAGACGAAAATACAGGGGACGATGAGGATACCGACCTTGCGCATGACAGTGTCCTTTGACACATCAAAATAGGCGTCCTGTTCAATCTGATAATAGTCGTCAAATTGGGAGTCCATGTTTTTCTTGTCCTTTTTCAAAAGGATCATGACGCAGAGCAGGGCTGCAAACAGAACGTGGGACTCGCCGAGCGTATCAAAGGCCCTGTAGTCCAGGATCATGCCCGCCACGATATTGACGGCGCCTGTCTCTTCCAGTCCGTGTTCGATGTAGCGGTCCGACACTTCCACTGCCCTGGGGTTCTCCTCGCCGTATCTGGGAAGAAGATTGACCGTAAAGAGCAGTACGCCGATCAGGGCGATGCAGCTGACGATGGCAACGCCGATATAGATCTGATAAAAGCCCTTGCGCTCGGCACTGATGACTGCCTGGGAAAGGCCGCTGGATGTCATCTCCTTCTGCGCCGCTTTTCGCTCTCTTTTCACCTTTTCATGGCTTTCGTCAGGCTCAAGACTCCCGTCCATGATGTTTGCCATCACATCATAGTCGCCGTCGAGCCATCTGAAGAATTTATTTTTCCATTCTCTCAGCTTCATGCCCGATCGCCTCCCTGTCTTTCTTGTCCCGGTCTTCCGACTGGATCATTCCGGTATGCTCGTCAATGTTCTCTCCCGCATCCTCAATGCGGATCTTTTTCAGCGTCATCAGGAACAGGGTGCCGCTGATGCCCGCTCCGACAGCCGCCTCCGTGATCGTCAGATCCGGCGATTCGAGCAGGATCCACACGACGCACATGATGAGACTGTAGGCCATGAAGATGATCACCGCCTGCAGCAGGTTCCTGTTGAGGTTGACCGCCACAGCGCAGATGATCAGCAGTATTAGAAGCATTGTTCTGAATATAAAGATCAGACTCATTTTTCTTCCTCCGTCTCCATCTCCGGGATTTCTCTTTTCACATGGTCATACAGGTGCGGATTGGTAAAATATTCAACCTGGATCAGCACGTGTGAAGAAACGGGGGATGTAAACCACATGAAGATGATAATAAAGCCCAGCTTGAGCTCTCCCATGTGAAATCCGTCGCCCAGAAGGATGGAAAGGGCCACCAGGAACAGTCCAAGCGTATCCCCGACGCCGCCGGCGTGCACGCGGTTCATGATAAAGCCGAAGCGGTTGGCTCCCAGCACGGCCGCCGTAAAGCAGACCATGGCCGTGATCAGGCAGAGCGCACAAAGTCCAAATCGAATCCATGCAAAGATCATTTTTCCGCTCCCTTCTCTCCTTTTGCTGCCTCTGCTGCGCCTTCTGCAGCCGCCGCGGCCGCGGATCCCCTGTCAGGGGCAAACTTACTCCGCGTGGGATTTTTGGGTATATAGGTCGCACTCAGGATCAGTACCGTGATAAAGCTGATCATGGCATAGAGCAGAGCTACGTCGAACAGGTAGCTCTCATTCAGAAGATAGGCCAGAATACAGGTGCAGGCAATGACCATTGTGCAGATCATATTGATGGACAGGATGCGGTCGGTGACTCTGGGACCGATAATAGCGCGGATCAAAGTGATCAGCAGCAGAAAGCTGAACCAGATCAGCGCTGTCAGGAACAGGATCCTGTAGGCATTCTCAATACTCATTCTTTCTCTTCCTCCTCAAACATTTCCCCCGAAAGGCCTTTTCGCACAAGCTTCATTTGATTTTCCGCAGAAGCTTCACGAAGGAGGATTCTTCAATCCCTTCTCCGAATTCCCCCCTCAGGCAGTGGACCACGAAGTGATCGCCCTCCTGGAACAAAGTGATCGTTCCGGGGGTCAGGGTTATGGAATTTGCCAGAAGAACATTCTGCAGCTGGGTCTGGAATCCGGAGTGGAATTCGATGATCACGGGTTCAGGAGCCTTGGCGCTGTAGACCATATCGCACATTTTAAATGCGGATACGATTATCTCCCAGATCAGATTCACTATATATATCAAAAAAACCGGAAAGTTTCGAATCAGACGTCTTTCGATCGAAGACGAATATCCGATTATCCGGTTTGCAAAAAAAGTGACCGCACTCGCAATCACCACGCCGAAGATCACAAGTTCAACCGTGACCCGACCATTTAAAACGATCCACAGTGCAAAAAGAAACAGCCACATGGTCTCCTCCCCAAAGCAGTTTAGACTGTGCAAATTTACTATATTATTTTCCCATGTACACGCATTAATGTCAAGAAATGCATAAAAAAGGATAGCCGTTATTAGTTGGTTATCAGTTCGTTATCAGTTCGTTATCAGTTCGTTGTGTTACATATACACGCCCCCTCGAAGGGCGTGTATATGTAACGTTCTTCAGTCATTCAGCTGCACTTTGGTCCGGCTGCCCTGGTCGCGTGTCTTTGTGACGACGATCTGCCTGCCGATCCTGGTCTTGAGTTCGCTGACATGGGAGATGATCCCTACCAGCCGCTCTCCTCCCTCGGTGAGATCCTGCATGGAATTCATGGCCTGGTCCAGGGTATCCTGATCGAGCGAGCCAAAGCCTTCGTCCACAAACATGGTGTCCAGCCGGATTCCTCCCGTATGAGACTGGATCTCGTCAGAGAGTCCGATAGCCAGAGAGAGGGAAGCCATAAAGGACTCTCCCCCCGACAGGGATTTTACGCTTCTGCGGGTATTGTTGTAGTGGTCAATCACCTCCAGATCCAGTCCCGTCTGGCTGCGTCCATCGGCGGCGACGGCGTCGCTTCTGTGCAGCTCGTACTGATTGGAGGACATGATGGCAAAGCGCTTGTTGGCGCGTCGGATAATCCTGTCAAAAAAGGCCATCTGGACATAAGTCTCCAGTTCGATCCTGGATTTTAAGCCGGTGCTGCCGGACGCTGTATCCGAGAGGGCCTTGATCTCTCTGTGGCGCTTTTCCGCTTCGATCAGCCGGACGCTGTGTTCCCGCAGATTTTGCAGAGCCCCGCTGTTGAGGGTAATCCTGGCGTAGATGGTCCTGATCCTGTTTTCATTCTCTGCCCTTCGCTCTTCCAGCTGGTCCAGGGCAGACTGGTCCGCCGCCTTGTCAAAGACAGGCGATGCGGCAATCTCTTCCGCCAGGGCACTGTGCCTGGCAGTCAGATCGACGATCAAGTCCCTGGTGGTCCGCAGGGTATTCTGCGCCTGATCGACTGCCTGTGTGATCGCCCCTGCCTCCTCTTCCATTTTTCTGACGGCCTGCTCCGCCTTCTCTCTATTCTCATAATGCAGGTTTTTTTTCAGGTTTTCTATGGTCTCCTCAAATCCCCGGTGTTTTTGTTTCTCTACACTGACGGCCCTGGAGATCTCGTCTATCTGCTGCCGCAGCTTTTCAATGGCAGATTCCAGTTTTGCATTGTCCTCTGCCAGAAATTGTCTGCGTTTCACCTTTTTCTCCCGGTCCAGGATCCTCTCCCTGCAGGCCCCGGCCTGCTGGTCCAGGGTCTCTTTGGCCAGGAGGGCCTTTTGCCTGACAACTGTTTTGTAGTCCTCTTCCTCCGTCTTTTCAATTATTACAGCAGAAGCTGCGCCCGAGCGGACAAATCCCCATTTTTCTCTGGCGGAAGCCCCGGCAGAAGCTGCGCTTTTGTGGAGGCGGGAAAGCTCCTCCTCCAGTTTCTTCTCTTTTTCTTCCCGGGCGGGAATCTCCTGTGTAAGGGCGGCCTTGCGGCGAGATTTTGCAAGCAGAACACCAATCTCCTCCTCCGCCTGCGCCGCTGTGCCCGCCGCCTTACGGATCTCCTTGTCGAGAAGAGAGAGGTTCATCAGTGCGTCTTTGTCAGCATCCTCCCCTTCTGTCCCTCCGGTCCAGAGGGCGCGGGCCGTCTTCCGGCACTGCATCTTCCTGGACAGGGCGGCCTGTTCTGCGGCGGCCGCCCTGCTTCCTGTCTTCAGAAAGCGTTCGTTCATGCCCTGCAGCCTGCGCTCAGCCTCTGTGAGAGCGCTCTGATACTTCTGTCGATCCTCAAGCGCTTTGAGGGCGTCTTTTTTCCACCCTTCGGCCTCCAGGCGCGCCGCTTCATTGAGCGCCGCCAGAGCGCCTGTTTCTAAGCGTTCTCCTTCTTTCCCGGACAGTTTTGCGGATTTGCTTTCAATCTGGTCCGAGAGGAGTCTGATCTTCTGGGTCTGTGTTTCACAGTCTTTATCCGCCTTATTGTAGGCCTCTTTGTCCCGGTCCCGGCGGTCAGCCGCCAGGTCTACCTCCTGGCGGGTGGGCGTTTCAGCCCCGGCTTTACAGGGTGCGGGATGATGGAGGGAGCCGCAGACCGGGCAGGGCTGGTCGTTTTCGAGCCGCTCTGCCAGAAAAGCTGCCTGCCCCTGCAGAAAGCTCTGGAAAACAGCGTCGGCAGTGGCGGAAGACCGGGAAGCATTCTCTATCTTTACCGCCCGGACTGCCAGGAGTTTTGTCAGCCTGGTCTCTTCTGCCGCCAGTTTCTCCTCATCCCGCCGCAGATCCTCCAGCAGGGCTGCGCGCTCAGTGATCCTGCGGATCCTGTTTTCCGCCTTTTCCAGGTCTGCCTCGGCAGATCTTCTCTCTTCGATCCTGCGGCCGAGTCCGTCGATCTCTTTTCTGACTTCTATGAGCTGCTCTGCCAGGGACGCCTTTTCCCCCGCAAGCTTTTGCGCCTCTGCACGGAGCTTCTCCTCCTCCAGTAGGGCCGCCTGCAGTTCCTCGAGATCAGCCTGTCTGGCCAGGGCGTCTTTTTTGTCCTGTCTCCTGCCTGCCAGCGCGAGGTCTGTGTCCGCAAGGGCGTGAAGTTCCTCTGCGAGCGCTTCGGACGCCTCATGAAAGCGGACAAGCTCCTGCTTTTTGCCGTACTCCAGGATTTCCTCCTTTTCGGCTCTGAGGTCCGCCTGTTCTGCGTCGCCGACGGCATCCAGGAGTTTTGAGATCTGCAGGATTTTCTGCTGCAGGCGCCCCTCCTCTTCCTTTGCCAGGACAAGTTCCTCCCCCGCCTTCTCCAGGGAACTATGTTCCTCTTTCTGGATTGTCAGGGTCTCTTCCTGCCGCCTCTTGCGGCCGTCCTGGATTTCCAGAGATTCCAGAAGAGACCTGTGCCTTTCGGCGGATACCTCGCTCTTGTGCAGAAAATCCGCAAGCCGGTCATATTCAGGGAAGAGGTTTTTTTCGATTGCGGCAGCTTCCCGCAGGCGGACGGCCTCCGGCTCTGCCTCTTTTGCCTTTTCAAGAGCCTGCGCCTTTGTCTGTTCCTTTTCCTTCTCTTTGGCCAGATTCTCTTCCAGTTCTTTTTTCCGGGCCTGCTTATTCTCGATCTTCACGGCCGCATCGATCCTTTTGACCAGAAGGTCCCGCCCGGCGGCGAGCACTTTCCTCTCCTGATCCGCCTGCTCCCCGGCCTCTTTGTCCGCCTGGAGCAGTTTTTCGATCAGTACAATGATCTCCTCGGCAGATTTGCGGCCACTGATGACTTCACTCTCCCACACAGCCGCAGTCTCCCGGCTGCCGGAAGGGTCTACATTCTCGATATCAAAGCGGCAGTTCTGCCGCAGGGCAGTCAGCAGGTTATTGGACTTTTTCTCCTCTGCCCTGAGTCTCTCCTCCAGTTCACGGTATTTTTCAGTGTGAAAAATCTTGCTCAGAATATCTTTGCGGGTCTGGGTATTTGACAGCAGCAGCCGCAAAAAATCCCCCTGCGCGATCATGGAGATCTGGGCAAACTGTTCCTTATCGATCCCCAGAAGGTCCGTCACCGCTTCCGTAACGACCTGGTCGCGGGTCTTACGGCTGCCGTCCGGGTAAGTCAGCTCCGCAAAGGCAGGCCTGGAGACCATTTTCCCAGGCGTTCTTTTGGACGGCCTTTTGTACTCGGGATTTCTTGTGACCGTGTATTCCTTTCCGTTGCAGGAAAAGACCAGGCGGACATAGGTTTCCGTCTCCGGCAGAGCATACTGGGACCGGAGCATGGACTTATCCCTGTTCCTGCTGCTGGCCACGCCGTAGAGGGCAAAGCGGATGGCGTCAAAAATCGTCGTCTTTCCGGCGCCGGTATCTCCGGTGATCAGATACAGTCCCTCTGTGCCGAGTTTTTCAAAATCTATCAATTCTCTGCCCGCATAAGGTCCGAAGGCGGACATCTCCAGTTGCAAAGGTCTCATAGTACAATCTTCTCCTGTAAAGAAAAGAACATTCTCATTTCTGTGCACATCCTGTCGAGGGCACCTACAGTAATCTGCGAAAAACGCCCCGCGTTTGAGGCGGGCCTGTACAGATCACACAGTTTCAGATCGTATTCCAGATCTCCTCGATCAGCTTTGCAGCAAGTTCTGTCTGAAATTCATTCATGGCAAGCCCGTTCTGGAGCAGATACAGCTCCTGCAGAACCTCGACAGGCTCTTTCTCCAGGGCCTCTTCCTCTGTCTCGATCACATTCCGGGACCTGGTCCGGGTATTGTCGTAACGCAGTTCCATGAGATTGTGATAAAAACGGGCCCGCAGCCTCGACAGAGCCTGGTCAACATCGTTTTCATCCGTCAGAATCACCCTGTAATAATCCTCCTGCACAAGAGATGCGGTCGTCCCGGCGGACATCAGTTCCTCAAAGGTTCCCCTGACGGTCCTGAGGTCCCGCAGGGGCGTCAGCGCAAGCCTGGAGATCTCCACGCATCCTTTTTCCCGGATTTCCACCACGGTGACGCCCTTTTTGTGATTCTCCTCCGAGAAGGAATATTTGAGGGGCGATCCCGCGTAGCGCACCGTATCGCGGCCGACCCTCTGAGGTCCGTGCAGATGCCCCAGGGCCACATAGTCAAAGTCCTCAAATACCGAGACCTCCACATTGTCCAGACCGCCTATATGCTTCAGTTCGGAATCGCACTCATCGGGCTTTACCCCTGATGCAGTCACATACTGGTGGGCGACGGCAATATTTCTGGCCTCCGGATCGATGCAGGCCTTTCTGATCAGGACATCCATGGCCTGCGTCCAGTCGTTGACCTTCTCATCCGGATAGGCCGCCCGCACAACGGAGGGATGGATATAGGGAAACAGGTAAATATTGACCGGTCCATAGGCGTCCTGCAGAACAAAGGGCTGGATGACAGAAACCTCCTCAGCTGACTCCTCCACAGCAGATTCCTCCTCAGCAGATTTCTCCACAGCAGACCTTTCTGCAGCAGGCTCCGCCTCAGCAGATTCCTCCTCAGCAGGCTTTTCTGCATCGATTCCTTCCGGTTTCCCGTCTTCTTCACCGACGTCTGCCGCCCCGCCGCTGATGCGGGGAGAAATATGGATCCCGCTCCGGTCCATGATCCGTCCGCCGTAGGAAATCCGCTCCGCAGAGTCATGATTTCCGCTGATGACAAAGACCTGCAGCCCCCTTCGGACAAGTTCATAGAGGAAGTCGTCAAACAGATTGACCGCCTCGACCGGGGGAATAGCCTTGTCGTAGATATCCCCGGCAATCAGCACTGCGTCCGGCTCTTGTGTCTGTACCAGTTCAATGATTCTATCAAGTATATATTTCTGATCCTCGATCATGGAAAAACCGTTGACACGTTTCCCCAGATGCAGATCCGCAAGGTGGAAAAACTTCATCCTGCCTCCTTACCTCCAAATGATAAACAGGACCCGGCTGCCCGCTATTTCCTGCAGCCGGATCCTCTTTCGATCAACGCCAGATATTGTATGCATTACAGGAAAGTGATGTCCGCCTCTTTACAGATCAGCACATGTTCCAGTTCCAGGTAATCCTCCACATGCCGGAAATGGGTATTGCCGATCTCCCAGAGAAAAAATCCTCCCATATTGCCCAGAACCGTCCAGATCACGCTGGATCCGATTGAATTGTTGAGAGGTGTCCATGTGAACATGATAGTCATGGCAATGATGAACAGGATCATGGAACGGCGGTTTCTGCTGTGCAGCACCCGGATCAGTCTCCTCTCCTCATCGCTGAAATGTTCCCGGAAGGCTTCGATCGCGGTCTCCTGCATGGCATGGGAAATGCTGCCTCCGCAATAAATGCACAGGTCCAGGGGAGCCATCTCCTTCATGGAGACCACGAAACGCTCGACGGCGTCCGCAATATCCGTATTGATCTCAAGATGAGGGCCGACGATCAGGGGATCGAACAGCTGTGACGCTTCGGGCACCCGCAGATCCAGTGTCTGCGCTGTGCGCGAGCGGACGCTTTCCCAATGTCTCTCCTCCCGGTAATACTGATGGAGCGTGATGGTCGAAAACCCCACGATCATGAGTCCCAGACTGACAAAGGTATCCGTCTTGACTGCTCTGCTGCTGAAAGAGATCCACAAATTCAGGAACAGCACAAAATAGGCCATGATCAGTGAGGCCCTGAGCCTGAGCGTTTTCCTGGCCGCCATGATCAGAAGGAAATACATCAGGAATATGGCCGCGACGCGAAACATGGCCAGAACGATATCCCCTGCCGTTCTGTCGGCGCTGCTCGTTATCAGACTCAGAACCCTGACTGCTCCCACCAGCAGATTAAAAAAGGCAAGTATACGGAGATTTTTTCCATAATATGCCATGTGCGTATCCTTTCCGACCAACACGAGGAAAAAGCCCGGAACGGGGTTCTCCGATGCGATCACAGGTGCCTGGGACGCCCCGCGGCACAAACACCGGATTGAAAAAATCGCTATCGAGCGGTTTTTTCAATCTTTTTGTGATATCTGTAACAGCCCGCGTTTCCGGCGGCTCAAAACTGCAATAATTGTATTTGTCGGCAGGCAGTTTTCATAACCGCGAGCCTATAACAGTAACATCTTATCACAAAATGCGGTCATTACGAATAAATTTATAAAGAGCATTTTGTCGTTTTCTCTACAGATACTGCAGGACAAAAAATCCCCCGGAAAGCCGTAACTGACTTTCCGGGGGAAACTCTTTAGCTCAAATCGCTCTCAGTGCTTTGTGCCGCGGGGCGGCTCAAATTGCATGATCCTTCACCGTTTCCGCCTCCGCAAAAACGCCTCAGGCACATGCAGAGCATGTGCTGCCGCCCTGGCGAGCGGCATGATAGGTTAGAGTGAAATCACAGGACCGGTCTGGGAGTATAAGTGGTGTGCAGAAGGCTGTGGGCCTTAGCCTTGCCGGGAGCCTCGAGGTATTCGTCGTAGAGCATGTCGACAACAGGGCTCTCGTGCGAGCAGCGAAGGTCGTTTTCTTTGTCGGAATCATAGAGGACCGCGGAGCGCAGGCTCTTGAGGTCCACATAGTTGCGGACGGAGTCGCTCTGGACGGGCTGGCCGCCGCCGTTGATGCAGCCGCCGGGACATGCCATGATCTCGATGAAGAGATAATTCTTCTCTCCGCTCTGGATCATCTCAATGACCTTGCGGGCGTTGCCCAGGCCGCTGGCGACACAGACGTCGACTTCCGCGCCGGCGATGCGGTAGGTAGCTTCCTTGATGCCCTGAGTTCCGCGGACATCCATAAAGTCGACCTTCTCGTTGGTGCCGTCGAGGATGTTGGCAGCGGTACGAAGCGCCGCCTCCATGACGCCGCCGGTCGCGCCGAAGATCTTGCCCGCGCCGGTAGCGATACCGAAGGGATTGTCAAATTCCTCGCCCGGCAGATCTTTGAACACAATACCTGCGCCCTTGATCATACGGGAGAGTTCCCTGGTGGTGAGGGCCACATCGACATCCGGAATTCCCTGCTGTCCGAGCTCGGGGCGTGTGACCTCAAATTTCTTGGCCGTACAGGGGATCACGCTGACCACAAACATGTCCTTGGGATCGATGTGGTTCTTCTGGCAGTAGTAACTCTTAAGGATTGCGCCGAACATGCCCTGCGGGGATTTGCAGGTGGACAGGTGCGGCAGCATGCTGGGATAGTTGTGCTCCATAAACTTGATCCAGCCGGGGCAGCAGGAGGTAAACATGGGAAGCGGCGGCTTGTCAAGCTTCTTGGAGGTGATGCGGCTGATGAGCTCGTTGGCCTCCTCCAGGATGGTGAGGTCGGCGGTGACGTTCATGTTAAAGACCTTGACGTCGCCCAGCATACGGATGGCCTGAACCATCTGTCTCTCCACATGGGTTCCGGGAGGCATATCAAAACATTCGCCCAGCGTAGCCGCGATGGAAGGAGCGGTAAAGAATACGACGTGCTTTTGGGGATCTGCGATGGCATCCCAGACATCATCGATATTGCTCTTCTCGTACAGGGCGCCGACGGGACATGCGACGATACACTGGCCGCAGCCGACGCAAGCAGTGGTGTCGAGGCCTGCATCGAAGGGAGAGCCGACGCGGACGTCATAGCCGCGGCGGATCTGGCCGATGGCGCCGACTGTCTGCACATTGTTGCAGGCGGAGACGCAGCGCAGGCACTGGATACATTTGTTGTTGTCACGGACCACGTAAGGGGTGGAATCGTCGATTTCATACGCAGGTTCCTCGCCCTTGAAGTGATCTTCGTCAATGGCGTAGTCATAAGCCAGCTTCTGCAGTTCGCAGTGGTTGCCGCGGACGCAGGAGAGACATTTTTTGCGGTGCGTGGAGAGGATCAGCTCGATGGTGGTCTTTCTGGACGCACGGACTGCCGCGGTATTGGTCAGGACTTCCATGCCCTCTTCCACAGGATAGGTACATGCGGCAGTCAGACCCTTGCGGCCTTTGATCTCGACGACGCAGACGCGGCAGGCGCCGATGCAGTTGATATCCTTGAGATAGCAAAGAGAAGGGATCTCGATTTTTGCCATCTTGGCCGCCTGCAGGATGCTTGTGCCCTCCGGAACAGAGACCGGGATATCATTGATTTTTAAATTAATCATTTTTTTCACGTTATTATCCCTCCTTATTCCATATACACAGCGTCGAACTTACAGTTCTGCTTGCACAGGCCGCACTTGATGCAGACGTCGATATCGATGTGGTGAGGCTCTTTGACTGTGCCGCTGATGGCGCCCACAGGGCAGTTTCTGGAACAGAGCGTGCAGCCTTTGCACTTGTCGGGATCGATCTGATAGTGCAGGAGGTCTTTACACTTCTTCGCTGCACATCTCTTGTTGACGATATGGTCGACATATTCCTCGCGGAAATAGCGAAGGGTGGAGGTGACCGGGTTGGATGCGGTCTGGCCCAGGGCGCAGAGGCAGGAAACCTTCATGTGGGCTGCAAGTTCCTCGATCTTGTCCAGCTCCTCCAGGGTCGCATGGCCCTTGGTGATGTCGTCGAGCATCTGCAGCAGACGGTGGGTGCCGATACGGCAGGGTGAACATTTACCGCAGGACTCTTCACAGATGAACTCCATGTAGAACTTGGCGATATCCACCATACAGGTGTCTTCGTCCATGACGATCAGACCGCCGGATCCCATCATGGAGCCGATCTTGGCCAGGCTCTCATAGTCGATCGGTGTATCAATGTGGACGGAAGGAATACATCCGCCGGAAGGGCCGCCCGTCTGGGCCGCCTTGAATTTCTTGCCGTTGGGAATGCCGCCGCCGATCTCCTCGATGATCTCGCGCAGGGTGGTGCCCATGGGAACTTCGACCAGACCGACGTTGGTGATCTTGCCGCCGACTGCGAAAACCTTGGTGCCCTTGGAAGTCTCTGTGCCGATGGAGGAATACCAGTCGGCGCCCTTGAGGATGATCTGGGCTACGTTTGCATAGGTCTCAACGTTATTGAGGATGGTGGGTTTCTGGAACAGACCCTTGACCGCCGGGAAGGGAGGACGGGGACGAGGCTCGCCTCGCTTACCTTCGATGGAGGTCATCAGGGCTGTCTCTTCGCCGCAGACAAAGGCGCCGGCGCCCAGACGGATCTCGACGTCGAAGCAGAAATCTGTGCGGAAGATGTTGTCGCCGAGTAATCCGTACTCACGGGCCTGCTGAATGGCGATCTGCAGACGCTGGACTGCGATAGGATACTCCGCGCGGACATAGACATAACCCTGGCTGGCGCCGATGGCATAGCCGGCAATGGCCATTGCCTCCAGGACCGCGTGAGGGTCGCCCTCGAGGATGGAACGGTCCATGAATGCACCCGGGTCGCCTTCGTCGGCGTTACAGCAGACATACTTGATATCGGATTTAGTTGCTTTACAGAATGCCCATTTTCTGCCGGTCGGGAAGCCCGCGCCGCCGCGGCCGCGCAGTCCGGATGCCAGCATGGTATCGATTACCTGGTCCTGGGTCATCTCGGTCAGGACCTTGTGCAGGGCAAAATAGCCGTCCAGAGCGATATATTCCTCAATGTTCTCGGGGTCGATGACACCGCAGTTCTTGAGGGCGATACGCATCTGTTTGGCGTAGAAATTGGTCTTGCTCAGAGGAAGGATCTCGCCGTCCTCGTGGACAGTCTCAGGATAGAGCAGGTCCTTGCAGATATTGCCGTTCATGATATGCTCATCGACAATACGCTTTGCACCTTCGGGCGTTGTCTGGGAATAGAAGGCACCCTCGGGATAGACGATCACGACGGGGCCCAGCGCGCAGAGACCGAAACATCCGGTCTTGACGACCAGAACATCCTCGATGCTGTTTTTCTTGAGCTCTTTTTCAAGCGCTTCAATAACCTTTAAGCTGCCGGAGGAGGTACATCCGGTACCGCCGCAGACGAGGATCTGTTTGCGGTAAGCAGTGTGCTTGGCCATTTCCTCGGCCTGGGAAGCCACCAGCTTACGGACCATGACCAGCTCCTGATTTTTTTGTTTGATTTCCGTGAGCCTGTTCAATGTCATTGTCATGGCTTACACCTCCTCATAATAGGAATCAATGATTTTCACCGCTGACTCCGGTGTGCACTTGCCGTAGACTTCACCGTCGATCGTCATGACGGGAGCCAGGCCGCAGGCGCCAAGACACCGGCAGCTGTCAATGGAGAAGAAGCCGTCAGAGGTGCATTCCCCGGCTTTGATCCCGAGGCGTTCCTCAATAGCGGCCAGAATCTTGTCAGCGCCCTTGACGTAACAGGCTGTTCCGAGACATACACTGACAGTGTGCTCGCCCTTGGGGGACAGGGTGAACTGCGAATAGAATGTCGCAACTCCGAATACCTGGGAAAGCGGAACGCCCATCTCTTCGGCAATGATCATCTGCACCTCTCTGGGCAGATATCCGTAGATTCCCTGTGCTTCCTGGAGTACAGGCATCATCGCTCCGGGCTGGTCTTTGTGCTTTTTAATAAATTTCCGAAGCTCCCGTTCCTGTTTTGGCGTTCCCCGAAAAGCTACATTAGCCATCGATTACCATCTCCTTTCCAAAACAAATAATTGTAAATATCTGCGGAAACGATCCCCTTTGAAAGTACTGCTTCCTGAGCAAATCCTGCCCCTGCCCGATCCGGCATTTCCTGCTGCCTGCCCAATCCCCGGCATTCACTTAAAGCAGTCCTGCGGTCTGTGTGTTCCCGCTGCCGGATCTTCTCCCGGCATGAGAGTATTGTTAGGAAAATTATATATTATTTTTCCTGCCAATTGTTGCATATTTGTCAAATATTTAGTTCGGAATTAAAAACTTTTCCTAAAAATATGGTTATTTTCGACAATAATCGGGTTTTAAATAACTAACCATCTGGATAGTTTGCTTAAACTATGTCCCGGCCGCTGCAGGATTGTCATTCCGGACCGAAGATGCTATGATAAAAATTGATCGTTCCGGTCAATCTATTGCCGGCAGCGGGCAGAACATTTCCCTGAAAGGGTGTATACAGGAGCAGGTTTTAAGACTCTTTGCGGATGCAGAAGGAAATACAGGCGATGAACGAACGTTTTTTTGATTTAAAAAAAGACCGGCAGGACCGGATCATCAACGGTGCGATGAGGATCTTTGCACAGAACGGCTACCGGCATGCCAGTACAGATGAAATGGTCGCCGCAGCCTCCATCAGCAAGGGACTGCTCTTCCACTATTTCAAGAGCAAGAAGGGCACCTGGGAGTTTCTCTACGAGTACAGCACCAGATACATGCTTCTGGAGCTCAGGGAGGCCGGGCGCCGCAGGGGCTGCGACTTCTTTGAGATGTACCGGCAGCTGGTCAGGGCCGATGCGGCAGTCCTCCAAAAATATCCCTATATGCCTCTCTTCCTGCGCCGGGCGGATGAAGAGCTGGCCGCCGGAGATCCCAAATTCAAGCCCGAGATCCCGGAGGATCTGGCAGGGGCGGTAGCAGACCTGAGGCTGGATCTGGTCATTGAAGCCCAGCGGCCGCCTTTTTTGTCCGAACAGGACGCGCGCCGGATCTCGCAGATGCTGGAGTACACGCGCTTTGGCCTGATGCAGGAGCTTGTGGAGAGAAAAGATGAAAATGCGAAACCGGGGCACGAACAGTATGCAGAACGCTTCAGCGAATATCTTCAGACCCTGCGCAAGATGAATATCTGATCTGCCCTCCCCGGGACCGGCCGGCAAAAACCATGGCGGAAGCCGCGGAATCACATTCGGAAGGGGTAAAAGAAAAAGGGAAAAGTGTAAAAGAGAACACTATAAAAGACCTGACATCCTCACCGCAAGCCGGTGACTATGTCAGGTCTTTTCCATTTACTCCAGTGCCAGGGACAGCCTGCGCACACCCTCGCGGATCGATTTCTCATCCAGGGCACCGAAACCCAGCAGGATGGAGGGAAGCTGCCTTTTCTGCTGTGTCGAGGCAGTGCCCGGCAGCAGATAATCAGAGATCGCGTAGACCGCGACGCCATGGGCGGCGGCGCGCCGGACAATCTCCTGTTCCATCTGTGCTGCCGACGGATCATCAGGGCCGGGCATGCCCTGCGCGATCCCCGCAGCCGTCTCGGGAGATGCCTGAAGGACCAGGTGCAGTCCCGTGCCGGCCCCCAGGATCCGGCAGCGGCCCTGCAGGGGGCGGAGCTGGGCCAGGAGCTCGTCGTGCCTTGCCCGGTAGAGACTGCGCATGCGGTTGAGATGGCGCTCGAAGTGGCCGTTTTTCATGAATTCGTTCAGGATCCTCTGGTCGATCCTGGATACCGTGGAGGAGAAAAACCAGCATTTTTCGCGGTAGCGCAGCAAAAGCTCCGGCGGCAGGATCATGTAGCTGATGCGGATGGCCGGCGCAATGGCCTTGGAAAAAGTACCGATATAGATCACCCTGCCGGCTCGGTCCAGAGACTGCAGGGCCGGAATGGGTTTGCCGCGGTAGCGGAATTCCGAGTCATAGTCGTCCTCAATGATATAGCGGTCCGCTCCGTCTGTCGCCCATCCCAGAAGGGCCGCCCTGCGGCCGACCGGCATGATGCAGCCCATGGGAAACTGATGGGCTGGCATGGCATAGACCAGGTCCGCGCCGGAGTCTGCAAGCGAGCCCGGCAGCATGCCGTCGGCGTCCATACCGACAGGGCAGATTCCGTATCCGAAGGACCGGAAGATCTGGGCAGCCCGCAGGTAGGACGGATTCTCCATGGCGACTCTCCTGCCCTCTCCCAGGATATGCCGCAGCAGCATCAGCAGGTAATCGTTGCCGGCACCCACAATGACCTGCTCCGGCCTGCAGCGCACGCCTCTTGAAAAGTGCAGATAATGGGCGATCGTCGTGCGCAGGGTCAGGTCCCCGCCGGGCTCGCTGTGAGAAAACATCTCCGAGTTGGCATCGACCATTACCTCGCGCATGATCTTTTTCCATGTGCTGTAGGGAAAAACCGACATCTCTGTGTGGCGCAGGGAAAAGTCGATCACACCGCTGTTATCTGCCCCCTGTCTTCCCAGTCTGGAGAGGTTTGGTACAGACCGCTCCTCTGCGGCCCCTCTCCCGCTCTCCTCTGCTGTCTGCCGGTAATCCGGCACAGACTCCTCCCCCGCATCTGTTCCCCCATCAGCCCCGTCTGTCCAGCGCTCTTCAAAATGCAGTTCTGCCAGATTTTCTATCTCGTTGACATAGTAGCCGCTGTTTTTTTTCGCGCGGATATATCCTTCCGAGAGCAGCTGGCTGTAGGCCAGTTCCGCTGTGCTGCGCGCCACATGAAGACCCGCTGCAAGGGCGCGGGTCGAGGGAAGACGCTCTCCCGCTTCCAGGCCGCCGCTTCGGATCTCGCCGCGGATATATTCATAGATCTGCCTGTAGAGGGGCTTTTTTTCGTCCGTACTGAGCCGGATGTTCAGTTCCTGTGCCACAGTCCTGTCTCTCCTGAAAAATAATTTGTCCGACTGCAAAGGGCGGATGCCGCACCGGCCCGCCCTTTCCGGGGCGAGTTGATTGCCGGCCTGCCCCTTTCGTCAGAGGTGATTGGCAGCCTGCCCTTTCCGTCGGAGGTGACGGGCGGCCCGCCCTTTCCGGTCCGATATGACAGGCGGTCCGTCCTTTCCGGTCCGGGTTGATAGCAAAATGCCGGAGATCTGTGGAAAAATCTCCGGCACACGCACTTATGCAAAGGAATCTTTATTTCTTGAACCTTTATTTCTTGGGCAGCTTGAAAGAGCTCTTGAGTCCGACGATCCGGTTGAAGACAGGGGCGCCTTCGGCGGAGTCCTTGTAGTCGACGCAGAAATAGCCGTTGCGGACGAACTGGAAGCGCTCGAAGGGCTTTGCGTCCTTGAGTTCGGGCTCAACATAGGCGTCGCAGACCGTCAGGGAGTGAGGGTTGAGGTTGAGGTCGCCGTTCTCGTCGTAGACGCCCTTCTCCTCATCGATGATGTTTTCGTAGAGACGGGCAGTGACCTTTACGGCGGAGTCGGCGTGGACCCAGTGGATGGTGCCCTTGACCTTGCGGCCGGTGAAGCCGCTGCCGCTCTTTGTCTCGGGATCATAGGTCACATGGACGGCAGTGATATTGCCATCTTCGTCCTTGTCGAAGCCGACGCACTTGACAAAGTAAGCATACATCAGGCGCACTTCGTTACCGGGGAAGAGACGGTAGTATTTTTTCGGGGGCTCTTCCATGAAGTCGTCGCGCTCGATCCAGAGCTCGCGGCCGAAGGGGATCATGCGCTTGCCCAGTTCGGGATTCTCCAGGTTGTTGTCCGCCTCGAGCATCTCGACCTGATCCTCGGGATAATTGTCGATGATGAGCTTTAAGGGATGAAGCACGGCCAGCATGCGCTTGCAGCCGGGCTTGAGGTCCTCGCGGATGCAGTACTCGAGCGCCGCATAGTCCGCGGAGGAGTTGCTCTTGGAGATACCGCACAGATCGACAAAGCGTTTGATGGAGGAAGGCGTGTAGCCTCTGCGGCGCAGTCCTGAGATGGAGACCAGGCGGGGATCATCCCAGCCGTCCACGATATTCTGCTCGACCAGCTTCTTGATATAGCGCTTGCCGGTGACCTGGTTTGTCAGATACATCTTGGCAAACTCGATCTGTCTGGGGGGATGGGGATACTCGGCCTCGCGGACGACCCAGTCGTAGAGGGGACGGTGATCCTCAAATTCCAGCGTGCAGAGGGAGTGTGTGATTCCCTCGATGGCATCCTCGATGGGATGGGCGAAGTCATACATGGGATAGATGCACCACTTGTCGCCGGTATTGTGGTGGGACATGTGGGCCACGCGGTAGATGATCGGGTCGCGCATATTGATGTTGGGGCTGGCCATATCGATCTTGGCGCGGAGTGTCTTCTCTCCGTCGGCGAATTCGCCGGCCCGCATGCGCTCAAACAGATCGAGGTTCTCCTCGATGCTGCGCTCGCGATTGGGATCGTTTTTGCCGGGCTCGGTCAGTGTGCCGCGGTACTCGCGCATCTCTTCCGCAGTGAGGTCGGAGACATAGGCCTTGCCTTTTTTAATGAGCTTTACAGCGACATCATACATCTCCTGGAAATAGTCGGATGCATAGAAGAGCCTGTCCTCGTAGTCTGCGCCCAGCCAATGGACATCCGCCTTGATGGACTCGACGAACTCGATCTTCTCCTTGGTGGGATTGGTATCATCAAAACGGAGGTTGAACTTTCCGCCGTATTCCTGGGCCATGCCGTAGTTGAGCAGAATACTCTTGGCATGTCCGATGTGCAGATAGCCATTGGGCTCGGGAGGGAAGCGGGTATGTACAGAGTCATACACGCCGTCCCGCAGGTCCTTGTCGATCTCCTGCTCGATAAAATGGCGGCTTACCTTCTCTTCTTCCGGCGCAGCTGCGTTCATTTCCGCGGTCTTTTCACTCATGCTGTCTGTTGTCTCCTTTTCGTGGGATTATCACTCCGGCTGCAAAAGCCTCCGGGTTATTGCGGGATTAAATGAGTCACGGGGTAAGTCAAGGGGGACGTTTCTGATTGGCCCGTTCTCTGCGAAAATGAGACAATCAGAACCGTCCCCTGTGTCTCATTTCCGGATCGGATATTATAACTGGGTGAGAACGAAGATGTCGTAGATGGCCTGGAGGGCGGTCTCGAAATCCTTGT
Organism: Lachnospiraceae bacterium UBA4380; assembly: GCA_002390025.1. Taxonomy (GTDB): domain Bacteria; phylum Bacillota; class Clostridia; order Lachnospirales; family Lachnospiraceae; genus CAG-791. The sequence continues at coordinate 18,745 of DGRU01000026.1, read as the reverse complement.
TCTCGACGCCGATGATGATGTTGAGCTCGGAGGAGCCCTGGTCGATCATGCGCACGTTGACGTGGGCGTGGGCAAGGGCGGAGAAAATGCGGCCGGCAGTCCCGCGCATGGATTTCATGCCGCGGCCGACGACAGCGATCAGGGCGAGGTCGGATTCGATCTCGATCGCGTCGGGCTTGGCCAGGCGGTGGATAGCCGATACGACTTTTTGTTCCTTCTCGATAAACTCGTCTTCATGGACGACGATGGTCATGGTGTCAATGCCGGAGGGCATGTGCTCGAAGGAGATCTCGTTGTCTTCGAAAGCCTGGAGCACTTTTCTGCCGAAGCCGATCTCGGAATTCATCATGTCCTTGGTGATCAGGACGGCGCAGAAGTCCTTTCTGCCGGCGATTCCGGTGATGACATAGCCGGATTTCTGTGCTGTGCTCTCGACGATCCAGGTACCCTCATCCTGAGGCCTGTTGGTATTGCGGATATTGATCGGAATACCCTGGCGGCGCACAGGGAAAATGGCCTCCTCATGCAGGACGGAGGCGCCCATGTAGGAGAGCTCGCGAAGCTCACGGTAGGTGATGGTCTCGATCCTGGCGGGATTTTTGATGATGCGGGGATCCGCCACGAGGAAACCGGAGACGTCGGTCCAGTTTTCATAGACGTCCGCGTGGCAGGCGCCGGCGACAATGGAACCGGTGATATCGGAGCCGCCGCGGGAGAAGGCTTTGACCTTGCCGTCATGGCTGCAGCCGTAGAAACCGGGAATCACCGCATACTCTTCTCCCGAGAGGCGTTTCTCAACGGCCCGCATGGTCCTGCGGTCATCCAGCATGCCTTCTTCGTCAAAAAAGATCATCTCAAAGGGATCCACGAATGCAAATCCCAGATAGGCAGACATAATGCGGCCGTTCAGATGCTCGCCGCGGGAGGCTGCATAGTCGGCATCAGGATCTTCCTTCATTCTCTTCTCGATCTCGTCAAACTGCTCCTCGAGGGAGAAATCCGTGAGCTCAAGCCCTTCTATGATCTCCTGGTAGCGGCTTTTGATCTCGTCAAGTGTCTCGGAAAAATCCTCTCCGTTCTCCGCTTCGGCTTCCATTTTATAGAGCAGGTCGGTCACCTTGGTGTCTCCGGGAAAGCGCTTGCCGGGCGCCGAAGGGACCACAAATCTTCTGTTTTTGTCCGCACGGACAATATTGCCGACCTTTTTGAACTGTTCCGCATCGGCGAGAGAACTCCCGCCAAATTTTACTACTTTCATCTCTGTATCCTCGGTTTAACTTTTCTATAGTCAGCATCCGGTCATCTGCACAGAATGCCTGTTTCTGCGGGTCCAGATCCGCCGACCTATCAACGCAGAAAAGCCTTTCCCAACCCTCGTATACATTTGCGAGAATGGAAAAAAGGCCTTCCTGTCTCTAATACTCTACCATTTATATATCAGAATACAATCTGTGTCAAATAAAACCGGATCAGTCCTCAAGGAGACGGATCACCTTGCGCACTTCGGAGAGCTGCCTTGCGCAGTCCTCAAAGGAGGATTCCTTCATGCTGCCGGTTGTGAACGCCGCCTCATCCGCAGGAGCAGAGGCAAGGGAGACTTCTTCGTATCCTCTGAAGAGCCTGGAGGCTTTTTCCTTCTCGGAGGCGGGAATGCGCACAAAGAAGCGGCTGGAATTCAGGGCAGGATCAGAGAGTTCCATCTTTTCATCCGACCAGCGGATGGGGATATTATCGCCGATGTTCAGGGCACAGTCCAGCATATCCGAGACCACTGCGCTGGCAGTGGGGAATTTGCCCGCGCCGCGTCCGTAGAACATGAGATTGTCCACGAGATTTCCGTGCACGAACACCGCGTTGAAGACGTCCTCCACACCGTGGAGCGGGTGGGATGCGGGAACCATGTAGGGAGCTGTGCGGACGTAGAAGGTGCCGGTCTGCCAGTCGCGCTCGCTGATGCCCAGCAGCTTGATCGCCCTGCCCATGCTGCGCGCATAGGCGACGTCCAGCATGGAGATTTTGCTGATGCCTTCACAGGGGATATCCTCGTAGCGGACGGTCTTGCCGCACATGAGGGAGGATAGGATGGCGATCTTGCGGCAGGCGTCGTGTCCCTCGATGTCCGCCTCGGGATTGCGCTCGGCGTATCCTCTCTCCTGGGCCTGCTTGAGAACGTCCTCAAAGGAGATGTCCTCCTGCTCCATCCTGGTCATCATATAGTTGGTGGTGCCGTTCAGGATACCGATGATCCTGGTGATGTACTCAGGGGCAAGGGAAGTGTTCATGGGGCGGATAATGGGAATACCGCCGCCCACGCTCGCCTCAAAGAGATAGCTGCAGTTATTCTCTTTTGCGATCCTCAGCAGCTCGGGGCCGTGCGCCGCGACCAGTTCCTTGTTGGAGGTGCAGACACTGATGCCTCTCTCAAGAGCCTTTTTGGTAAAAGTAAATGCGGGCTCTTTGCCTCCCATGGTCTCGCACATCACGCGGATCTCTGGATCCTCCAGGATGATATTGAAATCATGCACGACCCTGTCCGCATAGGGACTGTCGGGAAACTCGCGCAGATCAAGAATATATTTGACCTCCACGCCTTCGGGGACTCTTCTTTTAACCGATTTCCGGTTGATATCAAAGAGCTCTACGACCCCGCTGCCAACAGTTCCAAATCCCAACACTGCAGCTTTTATCATCTTGCTATTCCATTCCTTTCCGTTTGTTACGTATTTATTAAAAAAACGTACTGACTGTCATCTTCCGACCACGCGGACGCGGCGGATGCCGTCTCTTGCCGCGACTCTCTCAATGATCGTGTTGACACTGTTTGCGTTTTCCAGCATCTGCATACTGATACTGACAACTGCGATATCATCCACAGGGATGGCCTGGTGGATGGTGAGGATATTTGCCCCGCACTGTGCGATCGTCTGGAGCAGATCAGAGAGGATACCCGCTCTGTCGCTCACCTCACACACGATGGTCAGCATGGATCCGGGAAGATCGTTGTGAAACTCTTCGACGGAATCCTTGAATTTATAGTAGGAACTGCGTCCGATTCCGACCATCTCCGCCGCTTCGTTTACGGTCCTTGCTTCCCCCGAAGAGAGAAGCCGGTTTGCCTCCGCCACCTTCTTGAGCACGGGCGGCATGGCGGACTCATGCACAATATAATAGGTTGATCCCTCCATACTCATCTCCTCCGCAGTCCGCGTCTCGCGGACATTTGTGCGTGCACGATGGATATCTTACCACGCATACGTTCGGTTTGCAAGTCAAAACCGGCTGATTTGGGAAGATATCTTCTCCGGAGCCCGATCCGGAGGAAGGAGGGGTCATGTGTTCTTTTCCGGCTGCGGATCCCGGGGCTTTTTCAGGCTCCTGGCTGTTTTTTCAGATTCCGGATCCGTTTACAGATTCCTGATCCATTTACAGATCCCGGGTCTTTTTGCCGGCAGGAGCAATTCAGCATCTTTCAGCGGCGCCCCGTCATGACTCCGAAGACAAGCAGGGCCGCTGCCGTCACCAGGGAGATCACGGCCGCGGGCACCAGTCCCGGAGGCGTGTAGGTGACTGTGATTTCGTGCGTGCCCGCAGGCACGAAGACGGCCGTCAGACCATAGTCGGCACACTCGACCTCAGCGGGTCTGTTGTCGATCCGGGCGGTGAAGCCCCGGTCGTAGGGGACCGAGAAGAGCAGCAGGTTGTCCCTGTCCATCTGCGCCTCCGCATGGAAGCCGTTTTTGTCAAATGCGAATTCCGTGCACGCAGAGGCGGCGCGGTCTGCACAGCAGTCGGCAAACTCCCGGTAGGGCATTTGTCCCGGGGCGGTGTCCGTATCCTCCGTCATGAGATCCCCGTACTTTTCTGCCATCTCTTCGGAGAGAATGATGTTCTTGACCAGCACCCGGTCGGACACGGGGCCGTTTTTCAGAAGATCGTAATTCTCTTCCGTCATATAGCTGTCAAAAGAGAATCCCATGGGAATATAGTTTTCCGTCTCGTAGACATTGTAGCCGTTCCGGTCATTGATCAGGCTGTAGCCGTCGATCCCGCCCTGGTCCGTATAACTGTTGTCAGGTTTGACAAGAGTATTCTCTATATAATACCGGACTGACATGAGGGCCCGCGCACCGATCCTCTCAAAGGGGAGCGTGGACTCCACGGTCCGGATCATCCCGATCCCGCGGTACCACTTGAAAATGGAGGGATGGACAGTGCTCTCGAAGCAGTGCATGGTTGGATAGCCCCAGACCATCTCATAGTTGGTGGAAGTACTGTCTGTCTCCACACGGGCAAAGGGGACATCGACGCCTGGAACGGGTCCGTCCATTCCGTCGTCTGTCAGAGGGATGTCTTCTATTGCCGGCGAACCCGCGTCCTCTTCCTGTCCGGTCTCCTCCTCCGGGTCGTTCTCGGCCGCCGCCGGTGACGATTCCGATGAGGCAGGCGGCGCGAGCACGGGGCGGGAAGAGAGCATCTGCCGCTGCCACTTCTGAAATCCCGTGTAGGATATGAGGGAACTGCCGTTTTTCAGGACCGCCATGGTCGAGGTGATACAGCAGATGATGGTCAGTACAAGGCACAGGGTCCCCGGCGTCAGGATCACGGCCCGGGCGGATACAGCGCCCTTTTCGGCTGCTGCAGGCGGGTTGCCCTCAGAAGTCTCCGGGGCAGAAGTCTCCGGGACAAAAGTCTCCGTGGCAGAAGTCTCCGGGACAAAAGTCTCCGAGGCAGAAGTCCCCCGGCCAAAAGTCTCAGGGGCAGCAGTCTCCGGGACAAAAGTCTCCGGGACAGACACGGTCTTTCTGACAAAAAGGCTGCCGCAGCGCCGCTTGACGAAGAGGATGACCAGGAGTACGGCAGAGCCGAACAAGGTGGCAATGATCTCTCTTTCCAGGAGATTTCTGTTTTCACAGATTGCCGTAAAGGACCATTTGCCGTCGTCTTCCACCGGAAGAAAACAGAAAAGGAGAAAAAGTGCCGTACAGGCCAGTGAGAGCAGGGTCCCCCGCGTGAAGGCAGTGCTGTCCTCTTCCTCCAGCACCTCCGCTGTCATACAGGCACATAAGAGGATGGGCATGTAGAACCAGCGCGTGTAGAAATTGGAGTTGAAGGCGGAAAAGGAGGCGTTCAAAACCGGGACAAAAGTCATCACGGCGAGCAGAGTGACAAGTGTCTTTTTCCAGCTTCTGCGGCGCAGGATCCAGTAGGCGAAGACACCTGCCATGGCAAAGCAGGGCAGGTAAAAGGCAAGCGATCCGTTCCTTATATTATCATTTGTAAACAGAGTTCCCCGGGCAATAAGGTCGGGAACCATGAAAAAGGACTTGAGGATGGCCAGGGGCGTCACGGCATCCGGATAGGCGACCAGATCATAGCCGTTGATCACCCGGCTGACACGGGTGTTCCCCATGACTCCTCCGATAGACTGGACCAGGAAAAAACAGGACAGTAACAGTCCGGCGGCGCCCGCGGCAAGAATACGCAGGATCTCGGCTGCCAGCGCCTTCACCCCGCTTCCCCTCGCACGGCGGATCCCCCACCGCACTATATAGTAGAGGACAAAAAAGACCGCCTGTCCGAAGAAGAAATAGTAGTTGATCACGGACATGAGGGCAGTCATCAAAGTGAATCCCAAAAGGCCCTCTGTCCTTCCCGGTCCGCCTGCGCTCTCCTGTGCGCCGGCAAGGGGAAGCCCCCGGTCCCAGGCTCTCCGGCTCCCCGTCACGAACCTGTCAAAAGTCAGCAGGTAAAGGGGGAAAAAGGCCGTCACATCATGAAAGTGCTGGAAGACGATATTGCAGGCCTGAAAGCCTGAAAAGGCATAGAGAAAAGCTCCCAGAACGGCCGCCCTGTCCGAGCGGGTCTGGGTGCGGATCCACATGCAGGAAGCTGCGGCAGCAGTGCCGAATTTCAAAGCCATCAGATATGGCGTCATATAGGGGAGCCAGCTCTCCGGAAAAGGAATGGTCAGCCAGAAAAAAGGGCTTCCCCAGAGATAGAAGGCGAAGGTGCCTGTCATATTGCCGCCCAGGTCAACCAGCGGATTCCACAGGAGTCTTCCGCTGCGCACCGCGCGGTGGGCAAAAATCAGAAAGGGCACCTGCTGGACATTATAATCTCCGTAATAAAAAAACAGACCCTTTCGGTCAATTAAAAAAGGAAGGACTGCAAGAAGATAGACCAGCACCCCTCCTGTAAAAACCTTTGCAGGTAAAAATATGTTTTTGGTATTATTCCTAATCTTCATCTTTACTTTTCATTATTTTCGTTGTAGGACTTCATTCTGGAAAATACCATGGTATACCCTTCATTTCCGTAATTCAGAGAACGATTGACACGGCTGATCGTGGCCGTGGAAGCCCCTGTCTTCTCTGCTATTTTGAGATAGGTGTCCTTTCTCTTGAGCATGGAAGCAACCTCGAAGCGCTGGGAAAGTGACAGCAATTCATTCACCGTACACAGATCTTCAAAAAACTCAAAGCACTCTTCTTCGTTTTCCAGTGTAAGGATAGCCTCAAAAAGGTGTTTGACAGCCTCTGTTCTGATTCTATTGTTCATGAATACCCCCACTTGAGATGATAAATCTACGCAGCTTATTTATTTTAGCATTTTAAAACGGTAAAGTAAAGAAGCATGTTCTTCATTCCTCAAAATATTAGTACAAAATCTCAATATTGTCTATGCATATGTTTCCTCTGGTTTCAACAAAATTCTTCTTTACTTTTGTTATTACTTGTGTTATGTTGAAATCGTTGCACAAATGGCTGTTATAAAGTGAATCTTTTGTGCATAATACACGTAATTATTTGTTTTGTTTTTGGAGGTGCCAGTAATGAGCAAAGGAACTGTCAAGTGGTTCAATAATCAGAAAGGTTTTGGATTTATTTCTGATGCTGAGGGAAATGATGTTTTCGTACACTTCAGCGGAATCAATCAGGAAGGATTCAAGTCTCTCGAAGAGGGTGAGGCTGTTGAGTATGATGTCATCCAGGGTCAGAAGGGTCCTCAGGCAGTCAACGTAACCAAGCTTTGATTATGAAGCCATTTGGCAAAGAAGATTTTTTCTGTCATTCCTCTCTCATATGCTTTCGCAGACTGGAGAACAGAGAGTGAGGACAGTGAAGATCCGAATAAACTGCAACAGCAAAGGGCGTGTGAAAAATGAGAAATCGTTTTTCACACGCCCTTTTGTTATGTTCCCGTTATGACCATTTCGTGATTTTTCGTCATGACCATTTTTGAGCTTTCTTTATCATTAATTTGGAGTTTTCCGTCATGACCGCTTTTGAGCTGCCTGTGCTGCAAGTGCATCCAGATCCAGGCTTCCGCCGAAGATCTGCAGGGCACTGCCGACAGTCACATCCAGGCGGCCTCCGGACAGGGAGGCTATGCGGTCCAGGTCCCGGGCGGCATGCACGCCGCCTGCGTAGGTGACGGGAAATCCTGTCGCCTGACAGAAGGTCCCGAGGATCCCGACCAGTTCCTCCTGGATCCCGCCGCGTTTTCCTTCGACATCCGCCGCATGAATGAGAAACTCGCTGCAGTGGTTTCGAAGGGCGCACAGGTTGTCCTGCGTGATGATCCAGCGGGTGAATTTCTGCCATCTGTCGGTGACGACGGCATACTGTCCGGCCTGTGCAGGGTCCGCCTGCGGGGCGGCCTGCCCGGGTGCAGTGTTCCCGGGTGTGGTACTCTTCTCTGTCATAGGATCCGCAAGCCTGCGGCAGCTCAGGTCCAGCACAAGGCGGTCAGTCCCGACGGCCCTCTTCATTTTCTCGAGGCGTTCCTCGTCGAGAGTGCCTCCGTGAAAGACGTAGGAGGTCACAATGACATGGGAGGCACCGGCATCGAGGTACTGAGCGGCGTTTTCCGGGGTGATCCCGCCGCCGATCTGCATTCCTCCGGGATAGGCTGCCAGCGCGGAAAGCGCCTGGGCGCGGTCCGCCTCATAGGCCTGTGGGTCCGCTGCTGCGCTGTCGAGCAGGATAATATGTCCTCCGGCAAGTCCTTTTTCGCGGTAGAGCGATGCGTAATAGGCAGCATCTCGTTCGGATACAAAGTTTTCCGTCACCGCCTGTCCTTCTCTGATCGAACCACCGACGATCTGCTTGACACAACCTCCGTGAATATCGATACAGGGACGTAGTCTCATCGCTTTCTCTGCCTTCTTCCTGTTTGTCTGTCTGCTCTCTGACTTCTTTCTGCAGGATACCTGTTTATACGGAATCCCTCTCTATGCAGAAAACCTCTTTATGAAAAGATTTCTTTATAAAAAAATCTCTTTATGCAGGATACTTGTTACTGTTCACGCCCTCTCGAGGGGCGTGACAGTAACTTGCGTTCGCCCATGCTAAATTCGCTCCGCGAATGGGGCGAACGCCGTTTAACTCGGGTTTTTGCGTTGGAAACCACGCAAAAACACCTCGAGTTCAGGTGGGTCTGTACAGTAACGGATACTTCTTTATGCAAGAACATCGTGCATGGTATAAAGGCCTGCGGGTCTGCCTGCAAGGAACTTTGCGGCCTCGACCGCACCCTTGCCGAATACGGCGCGGCTGTAGGCCCTGTGGGAGAAGGTGATCACTTCGTCCTCTCCCGCAAAGATCACGTCGTGATCTCCGACGATAGTACCGCCGCGGACTGCGGAGATCCCGATCTCCTTCTCACGGCGCTTCTCGCGCCTGGTGCTGCGGTCATAGGTATATTCATAGGCGCCGTCCATGGCGTCATTGATGCTGTCGGCCAGAGCGATCGCTGTTCCGCTGGGAGCATCGAGCTTCTGGTTGTGATGCTTTTCGACGATCTCGATATCAAATCCTGCCGCCGCAAGTTTGGGAGCCGCCTCTGCAAGCAGGGTCTGAAGCAGGTTGATGCCCAGGGACATGTTGGCGCTCTTGAGGACCGCGACCTTTTCCGCTGTCTGCTTCATAGCCTGAGTCTGTTCAGCGGACAGGCCTGTGGTGCAAACCACCAGAGGGATTTTCCGGGAGGCGCCGTAGGCAAACAGGCCTTCCATGGCCGCCGCCGTTGAAAAATCGATGATGACATCCGCCTCTTCCGTGCAGGCATCAATGGATGCGTAAACGGGGAAATCCGCGTAGGCGCTTCCGAATGCGTCGACTCCGGCAACGATCTCGATGCCGGCATCTCTGGAAACGATATCCGCGATCATATGTCCCATACGCCCGCAGGCGCCGTGAAGTATTGCCTTAACCATCTGTGTCTCCTCCGCTCTTTTTTCTTATTTCAGGATTCCGAAATTGCGCATGGCTTCCTCGAGCTTCTTTGCGTGCGCATCTTCCATCTCGGTGAGGGGCATGCGAAGCGGGCCTGCGTTGAAGCCCATCAGGTTGACGGCCTTCTTGACAGGGATGGGGTTGACTTCGCTGAAGAGATTCTCACAAAGATCAAGTGTGTCTTTCTGGATCTGTGCCGCGCCCTTGACATCGCCGGCGAGCATCTTCTCGCACATGTCGTGAACTGCGCGGGGAGCAATGTTGGAGACGACAGAGATAACGCCGAGTCCGCCCATGGACATAAGCGGAACGACCTGGTCGTCATTTCCGGAATAGAGATCGATATTGCCGTCGGTCAGGGTCATGATCTTGACGATCTGGCTGATGTTGCCGCTGGCTTCCTTGATACCGACGATGTTGGGAACTTCCTTGACAAGGCGGGCAACCGTCTCGGGGTTGATGTTTCCGCCGGTGCGGCTGGGAACGTTGTAGAGAATGATCGGGCAGCCGTCGGAGGCATCTGCGACCATTTTAAAGTGCTTGTAGAGGCCGTTCTGTGTACCCTTGTTGTAATAGGGGTGGATGACCAGAAGACCGTCGGCGCCGTAGCCGGCGAGCTCTTTGGAGAGGTTCATTGCAGTCTGTGTGCAGTTGGAACCGCTGCCCGCGATGACGGGAACGCGCTTCTTGGTATAATCGATGCAGAACTTACAGACGTCCAGATGCTCCTGCTCTGTCATGGTAGCAGCCTCGCCGGTGGAACCGCAGACGATGATGGCGTCTGTGCCGTTGTCGATCTGGAAATCGATCAGCTCGGCGAATGCGTCGTAGTTGACAGAATAATCATCCTCTTTGAAGGGGGTGATGATGGCGACTCCTGCGCTTTTAAAAATAGACATGTTCTTCCTCCGTAAAAATGCCGTTCAAAGAATATCTTCTTAAATATAAATGTAATGTAATTAACTGTTTTCGTATTTCTTAAACCGGACAGTGCTGATCTGAGAGATCTCGTCCACGAAGGCGCAGAGTTCTCCGCTCATGACGCGGCCGGTCAGAATAACCTGTGTATCGTCGCGCTGGCTCACAAGTTCGCCGAGCTCTTCGACAGTGATGATCTGATTATCAATCACGCCCAGGACTTCATCCAGGACGAGAAGGTCGCATTCGCCTGTGGCGAGCACCTTTCTGGCAAATCCGAGACTGTTGCGGATGCTCGAGACATCGTCCTCTCTCTGTTCGAGGGTACGATCGTCGTAGTCCACTTCCGATTTCTCGAAGCGGAAGATCTTGATATCCGGCTCCATGCGTTTACAGAAGATCGACTCAGCCAGTCCTCTGCCCTTCAGAAACTGAATGATGACGGCCGTTTTTCCGTCTGCTGCGGCGTCCAGCGCCATGCCGAGCGCAGCCGCCGACTTGCCCCTTCCTTCTCCGAAAAAGACGGTAATCTTACCTTTCTCCATTCGAACACCTCATGATCGATACTGTTTTGCTGCCGCACACTGACAGTGAGTTGAACACATGATGCCCTTGCGCAGTACAGTGGCGAATTAACGCTTTACAGTACCATAACACGTTTACTTTCGATTGTAAATAATTGTATATGGCACGCGGTGCCCCTTACATACGTGAAGGAGCCGAAAAACCGAGTACATCGATGCACCTGGAGAGGACGCGCTCTGTCAGATCAAGGAGCGCGATCCAGGACTCTTTCTGTGCCTGATCCTGTTCGGTGAGGATCCTGGTGGCATGGTAGAAGGAGTTGAAGTCGTTGGAAAGCTGGTAAATATAGGCGCAGATCCTGTGGGGCGCGCAGTCTGCATAGGCGCCTTCCATCATGGCGTTGAAGCCTGCGATGTCCATCATCAGCTTCTTTTCAACAGGTCCGGCGGGCAGGCCGGCAGTGAGAGAAGCGGGATCTTTGGCGCCGGGCTGCTCTGCATAGCGCTGCAGGATGGAGCGCATGCGGACGATGGTATAGAGGATATAGGGGCCTGTGTCGCCTTCGAAGGAAGTAAATTTCTCGATGTCGAAAACATAGTCCTTGGAGGCCTGGTTGGACAGGTCGCCGTATTTGAGGGCCGCGAGAGCAACCTGGCGGGAGGTCTGTTCAGCCTCATCGGCAGGGATCTCGGGGTTGGTGCTGATCTTGGAGAGCATCTCGGCGTCGATGTCGGCGATGAGGGTCTCCAGCCGCATGACGCCGCCCTCGCGGGTCTTAAAGGGCTTGCCGTCTTTGCCGTTCATGGTTCCGAAGCCGATGTGGACAAGCTCTGTCTCACCGTCTACCAGGCCGCATTTTGCCGCCGCGCGGAAGACCTGGGTAAAGTGCAGTTCCTGGCGCTTGTCGGTGATGTAAATGATCTTGTCGGGGCTGTATTTCTCCACGCGCTCCTTGATGGTCGCCAGATCGGTCGTCGTATAGAGGGAGGCGCCGTCAGACTTGAGGACGATACAGGGAGGGATCTCCTTGGAGTCGGTCTCCTCAGCGACGTCGATGACCAGAGCGCCCTGGCTCTCATAGGCATATCCGCCCTTTTTCATGTCCTCGACCATGCCGGGGATCACGGGGTGGACACTGGCCTCGCCGTTCCACAGATCAAAGCTGACATCAAGATTTTCATAGTTGCGCTTCATGTCCGCCACGGAGACTGCGACGATCTTCTGCCAGAGGGCATAGAGGCCGCGCTCTCCGTCCTGCAGGCGGCGTGTATTGTCCATTGCCTCGGCGTAGTATTCGGGATCCTGTTTGGATTTTGCACTGGCAAAGGGATAGATCTCTTCGAGTTCGGAGACGGTAAAAGGCGCCTGGTCGGGATATTCTCCTTCAAAAGAGGGATCAAAATAAGGAAGTCCGGGCATGCGCTTTTTGAGCTCGGTGATCACCAGGCCCATCTGCAGGCCCCAGTCTCCCAGATGGATATCACCGATGACATCCTCTCCGTGGAAGCGGGCGATGCGCTTGACCGCCTCACCGATGACTGCGCTGCGCAGATGACCGACATGCAGGGGCTTGGCAACATTGGGGCCGCCGTAGTCGATGATGATCTTCTCAGGCTTTTCCGGAAGCGGCATGCCGAGACGCTGATCCGCGCTCATCTGCTGCAGATAAGACTGCAGAAAGCTCTCTTTCACATCCAGGTTCAGGAAACCGGGCTTGACGACTTCCACCTTGGAAAAGACTGCGGAGCCTGTGCCGTCATTTTTGGCCGCGAGTGCCCCGGCAACGTCGTCAGCGATCATAAAGGGCGCTTTGCGGTAGCGCTTTGCACCTGCCATGGCACCGTTGCACTGATATTCGCAGAGGTCGGGGCGGTTCGATACTGTCACCCTTCCCAATGCACTGTCATATCCCGCCGCTTCGAAGGCGGATTCCATCTCTTTTGAAATCAGGTTCAGAAACTGCTCCAATTTTTCCCCTTTCTGTCATTCGAAGAAGCGGCTGCCACAGGAGGATCTGCGCGAAAACAATGCTTTTTCGCCAAAATCCCCGACACCGCTCACTTGAAGTATTATTTCATTTTCATTAATCTCACAATCATGTCAAAATCCGTCCGTTTTGTCAAGTTCATACAGGGTTCTGTGAAAAAACGCATCCGCAGTAGTTCTGGCGGTAGAGGCCGAATTCCCTGGAGAGTTCGATGGACCTCTTGTAGCCGTCCTTTTTCTTGAAGTCCGAGGGCAGCCAGGCCGTGCCGTACTTTTTCGCCATTTGCTCTCCGATAAAATTGAGCCTCTGTGCGTCCTTGAGGGGACTGATGGTGAGTGTGGTGGTGAAATAATCAAATCCGCCCTCTGCCGCTGCCTGCGCGGCCTTTTCCAGCCGCATCTCAAAGCATACGGTGCACCGCTCTCCTCCCTCGGGACAGCCCTCAAGTCCAGCGACGGCTCTGAACCAGTTATCCGGGTCATAGGGCGCTTCGAGGATCTCGATCCGCCGGGCCCGGGCTGTCGAGTGCATTCCCGTAAAATCCTGCTCCTCCACCTGGCGGTTGTAGGCGGCGATGAGACGCTTTTCTTCGGCGAGGCGCTTTTGGTATTCTCCCGGGATCGTGATGTTGGGATTATAATAGAATACGGTCAGCAGAAAATGCTCGCGCAGATACTCCATGCAGTGGCTTGAACAGGGCGCGCAGCAGCTGTGGAGCAGAAGGCGCGGGGGATCGTCCGCATCCCTGCGCGACTCGATCCTGTCTATGATTTTCTGTGTCTGTCTGCTGTAATTGATCTTGTTTTCCAATTTCCTCTTCTCCCGGGAATCATTGTCCAATAAGCAGCCGGAGCGATGTGAACCACACTGCTCCGGCTGCTCTGTAATTCAGCTCTTCTGTTTATTCAAAGTACTTGACACCTGTTATTCAAAGTACCTGACACCTGCCTCGAAGAGACGCATGTTCTGGTCGCCTTCGATATTGAGGTTGATAAAGCGGCCGCTGCGTTCGCAGTGGACCATCTTGCCGAAGACGCGGCCGTCGGGGGAAGTGATGCCCTCGATGGAGGCGTAGGAGCCGTTGATGTTCCACTCTTCGTCCATGGAGACATTGCCGTCGGGATCGCAGTAGCGGGTCGCGATCTGGCCGTTCTCCTCCAGCTTTCTGATCCACTCGGCGGGAGCAACGAAACGTCCCTCGCCGTGGGAAGCGGGATTGACGTAGACGCCGCCGGGCTCTGCCAGAGCCAGCCAGGGACTCTTGTTGGAAGTCACCTTGGTGTAGGCCATCTTGGAAATGTGGCGGCCGATGGTGTTGTAGGTCAGGGTCGGGGACTGGGCATCCTGTCCGGTGATCCTGCCGTGGGGGACAAGTCCCAGCTTGATCAGGGCCTGGAA
>DGRU01000026.1:0-4624 GCA_002390025.1 Lachnospiraceae bacterium UBA4380 | reverse complement strand
AGGGCCTGGAAGCCGTTGCAGATACCCAGGGCAAGGCCGTCGCGTTTGTCAAGCAGTTCGGTGACCGCCTCCTCGATGACCGCATTGCGGAATGCCGTCGCAAAGAATTTTGCGCTGCCGTCAGGCTCGTCGCCCGCGGAGAATCCGCCGGGGAACATGATGATCTGGGCCTGGGCGATGGCATCTGCGAAGGCCGCAGCGGAATCGCGGATATTTTCGGGTGTCATATTGGTGAAGACACGGGTGATGGTCTTGGCGCCTGCCGCGGCAAAGGCAGCTGCGGTGTCATACTCGCAGTTGGTGCCGGGGAATACAGGGATGAAGACGGTCGGCTGACCGATCTTGTGCGTGCAGACGGCGATCTGTCCGCCGGTGTAGATCGGAGCGTCGATCGGTGACGTGTCTTTTTCGGCCTTTGTGGGGAAGACCTTTTCCAGGGGCTTCTTCCATGCGGCAAGCATATCGCTGAGGGCGATCTCCTCACCCTGGAAGGAGAAAACAGCATTGTCTTTGCCGGTCACAGTGCCGACCACACGCAGGTCAAAGCCCTCTGCGTCGGAGAGCGCCGCCAGGTCATCGGGAGACATCTCCACGAGCAGGTCGCCCATGGCGTTCCTGTGCAGGTCTTTGAGGCGGAGTTTCTCGACGAAGGAGACGCCGAAACCGTTGCCGAAGGCCATCTTGGCAGCAGCGGGAAGAATGCCGTAGCTGTCAAGGGCATAGGCCGCGCAGATCTTTCCTTCCCTCATCAGGGCGGTGACCAGATCATACATGTGCATGACATCCTCGTAGACCGGGATGTCGAATTCATCTTTTTCGATCCGGAACTGGACCAGTATATCGCCCTCTCTCTTGAGTTCGGGGGTGACGATGTCCTGTGCCCTGGCGACATCGACCGCGAAGGAGACAAGTGTGGGCGGAACGTCGATATCCAGGCCCTCCTCGCGGAAGGTTCCGGACATGGAGTCCTTGCCGCCGATACTGGCCAGGCCGTAGCCGATCTGGGCGTCATAGGCACCCAGGAGTGCTGACAGAGGCTGGCTCCATCTCTCGGGCTCCTGGGACATACGGCCGAAATACTCCTGGAAGGTGAAGTGGAGCTTTCTGTAGTCGCCGCCCTCCGCCACGATCCTGGACATGGACTCGGTCACAGCGTAGATGGCGCCGTGATAGGGGCTCCAGGAGGACAGATAGGGATCGAAGCCGTAGCTCATCATGGAGACGGTATCGGTGGTGCCGCCCAGAACAGGGAGGCGGGCAGTCATGGCCTGTGTGGGGGTCAGCTGATAGCGGCCGCCGTAGGGCATGGTGACTGTCGCGGCGCCGATACTGGCGTCAAACATCTCGACAAGTCCCTTCTGGGAGCAGACGTTGAGGTCGGAGACAGATGCCTTAACAGACTCTGCAAAAGAAGGATTTTTGCTCTTCAGAACCTCTTCCACCTTCTCGGACGCGATCTTTTTGAAATAGTTGTCCTGCTCGGAGGGCATCAGGATCCTGACGTCGGTCTCCTGGTGGGCACCGTTGGTATCGAGGAAGGAACGGGCAATATCCACGATCGCCCTGCCCCTCCACTTGAGGACAAGCCTGGGCTCTTCGGTGACGCGGGCCAGAGGAGTCGCCTCCAGGTTCTCCTCGGCGGCGTATTTGAGAAATTCCGCCTGATCTTCGGGCGCCACGACAACAGCCATGCGCTCCTGGGATTCGGAGATGGCCAGTTCAGTGCCGTCAAGTCCTTCATATTTCTTGGGAACGAGGTCCAGATTGACCTCCAGGCCGTCTGCCAGCTCGCCGATGGCGACGGAGACACCGCCCGCGCCGAAGTCATTGCACTTTTTGATGAGGCTGGAGACCTCGGGACGGCGGAACAGTCTCTGGAGCTTGCGCTCTGTGGGGGCATTGCCCTTCTGAACTTCCGCGCCGCAGGAGGTCAGAGACTCCTGGGTGTGGGCCTTGGAGGAACCTGTGGCGCCGCCGATGCCGTCACGTCCGGTGCGGCCGCCCAGCAGGATGATGACATCGCCGGGGTCGGAGTTGAGACGCTGCACGTTGGCGCGTGCCGCCGCGCCCATGACCGCGCCGATCTCCATGCGTTTGGCCAGATAGCCGGGGTGGTAGATCTCGGAGACATGACCGGTGGCAAGACCGATCTGGTTGCCGTAGCTGGAATAGCCGTCCGCAGCGCCGATGACCAGCTTTTTCTGGGGAAGCTTGCCCCGGATGGTCTGGGCAACGGGAACAGTGGGATCCGCCGCACCGGTCACGCGCATGGCCTGATAGACATAGCCGCGTCCCGACAGCGGATCGCGGATGGCACCGCCCAGGCAGGTTGCCGCGCCGCCGAAAGGCTCGATCTCTGTGGGATGGTTGTGGGTCTCATTTTTAAAGAAGACAAGCCACTCCTCGGTCTGGGGCCCGTTGCCGTAATCGACCTCGATCGGAACCACGATGGAGCAGGCGTTGTTTTCATCGGACTCTTCCATATCGGTGAGCTTGCCGTCCGCCTTGAGCTTCTTCATGCCCATGATGGCCAGGTCCATCAGACAGACCGGCTTGTCGGTGCGGCCTGCATAGAGCTCGCCCCTGGTATCGGAATAGCTCTGCCAGGTGGTCTCGATGGGGGTGCGGTAGAAACCGTCCTCGAACTCGATATTTTTGAGTTCTGTGGAGAAAGTGGTGTGTCTGCAGTGGTCAGACCAGTAGGTATCCAGCACGCGGATCTCGGTGATGGTGGGATCGCGGTGCTCGGTATCGCGGAAATAGGTCTGAATGAACTGGAAATCCGCCCAGGTCATGGCAAGACCCAGGGAGGAATACAGTTTTTTCAGCGCGCCGTCATCCATGGCGGTAAATCCGTCGAAGACCTGCACATCATCAGGTTCGGGATATTCGGTCTGCAGGGTGGCGGGC
This sequence comes from Lachnospiraceae bacterium UBA4380, assembly GCA_002390025.1. GTDB lineage: Bacteria > Bacillota > Clostridia > Lachnospirales > Lachnospiraceae > CAG-791. The sequence goes on along the minus strand of DGRU01000026.1, from coordinate 1,714 downwards.
TTTTCCATTCCCGTTTCGCGGGAATCCACGGGGTTGATGCAGTAGGCCTTGATGCGGTCAAGGTCCTCTCTGGTCAGGTCACCCTCAAGCAGATAGGTGACCGCCGTGCGCACCACAGGTTTCTCCTCTTCATTGAGAAACTGCAGGCACTGCTCAGCGCTGTCTGCGCGCTGGTCAAACTGACCGGGAAGGGCCTCTACGGAAAACAGGCTGGTCCCTTCGGGGATCTCAATATTTTCTTTATATAAATCATCTACGGGCGGCTCGGAAAAAACAGTGCGGCATCCCTTTTCAAAAGTGTCGTCCGAGATGTTTTCCACATCATAGCGGATCAGGATCCGGACGCCCCTGATTTTCTCGATTCCTAAAAAGCCTTCAATGTCCTCCTTCAGCTGCCTTGCCGCGACGGCAAATGGCTCTTTCTTCTCGACGTATACGCGTCTTACACCGCTCATTCTTTTCTCTCTTTCCGGAGCACTGCGTGCGGTAGGGAAGCCCTGCGGACGTGTGACCAATGACCGTCATCGTCCCGGTTTACACAGGTATTCCATGAAGGGTTTGTGATGCTCCGGCACAAACCCGGTTTTATCAGATGTCGGGTGCGGCTGCAAAGATCCTGCCCCCGGGGGGGCTGTCCTCATCCGGCGCCCGGGACCCGCAGGCGGGTCCTGATTCCTGAAAATATGAATGAATTTTCCGAAAAACGGGATGAAGTCAGGCACCCATTTCTGTCACATTATAGCATAGGATTTAAAAAAGTACAGAAATGTTCCCGCTTTACATGTTAAAATATTATAAAGGCTCCCGGGATTGTTACTTGCTTGCTTATCTTCCGGAGGCCTTTTTTCGTTTTTATCATGCCTGCGGCCTGTAAAGGCACGCTCGCCGGCACAGTAAAAACGCAGCTGTAACTGCAGGGAAACAGTCTTTTTTTACCTAATGGGTGGGGTAAAGGAATTCCGGATTCCCATGCGCAAACTGTATACTAAGTCGGAGCATCTGCAGGGTTTATTCCGTCTAATGGGTGGGACGGGACAGGCTCCTGCAATGCAAATGTGTGTCCGCTGATCAAGGGCACACGCCACAGAAAAAGAAAGGAAGGTAATGTTTTGGGGGCTTTAACAATGATCGCACCCGTTTTCGGAGTGCTGGCACTTTTGTTCGCATTCTACCTCATCGGCAGGGTTAAGCGCCAGGACGCGGGAACCGACCGCATGCAGGAGATTGCAGCATTCATCCATGAAGGAGCGCGGGCGTTCCTGATGGCTGAGTACAGAATTCTGGTCTTCTTCGTAGCTGTTCTTTTTGTTCTGATCGGTCTGGGCATCAGCTGGCTGACCGCCTACAGTTTCCTGGTCGGCGCAGTCTTCTCCACAGCCGCCGGTTTTATCGGCATGAATGTGGCGACAAGGGCAAATGTCCGCACAGCCGCTGCCGCCAAGGACCACGGCATGAATGCCGCTCTCTCTGTCGCCTTCTCGGGCGGCGCAGTCATGGGCATGAGCGTAGTCGGCTTCGGCCTGGTCGGCGCAGGTCTGATCTACCTGGTCACCGGCAATCCCGATATTCTGTCCGGATTCTCTCTGGGCGCTTCCTCCATCGCACTGTTCGCGCGTGTCGGCGGCGGTATCTATACCAAAGCTGCTGACGTCGGCGCTGACCTGGTCGGTAAAGTCGAGGCCGGTATCCCCGAGGATGACCCCCGCAACCCCGC
>DGRU01000169.1 GCA_002390025.1 Lachnospiraceae bacterium UBA4380 | reverse complement strand
ACAAAATCGCCGAAGCCATGCATGGCGTCCTGATAAGAACACATACGGTGGCTGCCGGGGATGACTACTGTGACTGGTGGTATTTTGGTGACAGGCAGGAATTACCTGAGGAAGCCGCCCGGAGGCTGAAGGAGAAAAAATAAGCGTTATGGCTGCAAAAATAATCATAGAAGGAATATTGCTCGGCGCTCTGTTGGCTCTTTTCTGCGCTGCCGGCATCCGGAACGGCGCTGTCAATATGGTATTTCTGTATCATCAGGACGTACAGGACAGGTGCGTGAAAAACGGGCTGATAACGCCGGAGAAGATCGGAAAGAACAGTAAGCTTTTTAAAAGCCTGGGCATCCCGGTATACTTTGTCTTTGTTCTCGTAAGCACGTATGCCGTCAATGGAGCCAGAGGCTTCTTTGTAGGTTTCTGGCAGATGTTCGCGATCCTCTCTATCGTGAACCTGATCGACCGGCTGCTGATCGACGAGTACTGGGTCGGACATACGAAAGCCTGGGAGATCCCCGGTACGGAGGATATGAAGCCATACATTAACCGGAAGGACAAGATTGGAAAATGGCTCATGGGGACTGTCGGCTTTGCAATTCTCTGTGCAATTCTGTCCGGCTTCATGGCACTGATCTTGCGGTGAATGACAATCATGAGAAGTAAGAAAGATGCAAAAGAGAAAAGGATTAGTCTGCCGGGGATACTTGCCGCGACGGCAGTCGGTATAATCCAGTTCCTGGATGTTTTCCTGCTTTACCGGAGAATTCGGAACGGTGAAGCAATCTCCGTGCGCCTATCCTCCGGACAGCCGGCGGCTTTTCTTATACAGTGTCTGCTGGAATTCCTGCTTCCGGCCGTTTTATTGATCCTGTTTGCTCTGGTGCTGAAAAGAGATTTCTTCCCCGGCATGTATATGACGCTCAAAGGAAAATGGCAGCGAATCGCTGCGGCTGTCCTTATTATAGGGATCCTGGGATTCACTGCCTACGGACTGGTCGCAAAATCGGACAAGGTGTCCATCATGCTCAGCCTGTTTTACTATTTTGTTATCGTCGCCTTTGCGGAAGAATTCGTCATCCGCGACGCATGTACCTATTTCTTACGGGACGCCCCGTGGCCGCTGCGCTATCTCCTGCCCAACTTCTTTTTTGCCCTGCCGCATCTGTTCAACTATGCGGGATGGAGTGAGATCAGCGGTGGAGTACTGCTCAACTTCCTGTTCAACGGTATTCTTTTGGGCTATGTCTTCGGAGGCTGTCTGCTGCAGCTTTTCAAGGAAAAGTCCGGCTCGATCTGGCTTCCCGTGCTTCTGCACTGCCTGATGGACTATTCGATCATTCTGAAGTATTGATTTGGAAGTAATTCTCAGAACCCATAAAAGGAGCAGCAAACTTATGTCTTTGAAATATGAGATCCTGAAACGATTGGTAAAAGCCGCGAACATCAAAAAGATGTGGACCGGCATGAGTACGGAAGAGCTTCTGGAAAACCGGAGAAAGCAGAATGCCAGGAACCGGATCCCGAATCTGAAAGACGATGCGTTCGATATCAGCCGTATCGAAATCATGGGCTGTCCCGTTCTGAAACTGATCCACAGGAAAAAAGCAGATAAGGCCAACCTCTTCCTGATCGGCGGCGGGATGATATCAGCACCAAGACCCGGTTCCATCAAGAAAGCACTCCGATTTGCAAAGGAGACCGGACTGGATGTGTTCGTCCCCTATTATCCGCTCTGTACAGACTATCCTCTGACCAGGGCATATGAGATGATCCATGAGACCTACCGGATTATGCTGCAGGACTATAAGGCGGAGAATGTTTCTGTGCTCGGAACATCCTCCGGCGGAAACCTTGCGCTTGGAATGGTTCCGTACATCAACGATGGCCATGGAGATACGCCGATGCCCGGCTACATCATGGCGATCTCTCCGGGCACCTGCGTGGATACGGACGAGGAATGGCAGCGGATGCTGGAGCTGGACAAAAAGGACGTGGCCATCCCGGCGCAGTACATGAAGAAAGCCGTGGAAGTCATGCGGCACGGGGATGACAGTGTCCCGGAGTATATGATCTGGCTGCAGAAAGGCGATTTTACGAACTGTCCGAAAACCACCTTCATCTACGGCAGCGATGAGACATTGTATGCCTGTGCCCCTTCCTTTGAGGCTGCTATGAAGAAATATAAAGTTGATTACAAGATGATCGTCGGAGAAGGAATGTTCCATTGTTATCCGGTCTTCCCTATATGCAGAGAAGGCAAGGAGGGCTGGAAGATGATGATACAGCTGATGAAAGAAAATACATAACAAACCAGGGGTATTTACAGTTCGCAATGGGGCTGTGGATATAAAACTAATAAAAAAATAGGAGGAAATGAAAATGTCTATCGGAGGAAAAATCGCACTGTTTCTTGGCGGAACACTTTTTGGCTCAGCCGGGCTGAAGATTTTGTCCAGCAAGGATGCCCGCAAAGTATACACGCACACCACTGCCGCAGTTCTTCGCTGCAAGGATGAGGTGATGAAGCAGGTGGAGTTTGTTCAGGAGAGCTGTTCCGACAT
>DGRU01000223.1:6734-8653 GCA_002390025.1 Lachnospiraceae bacterium UBA4380 | reverse complement strand
TCTCCGGGTTGAACTCGTATTCCCGCAGCTTGGCGAGAATCGTGTCCGAATATTCCTCGGCAGCCTTGCGCATGACCGAGGTGTACTTTTCTGCAAGCTCCGCGTTCCCACGGCGCAGGAAGTCTTCGCACACATCGTAGGGCATAGCGAAACCGCTGACCGCCAGCAGCTCGTTGGACATGCGGATGATGCACTGCTCCACGCCCAGCTTGTCCGTGTAGCAGCGGCTGGAGATGGGCTTTCCGTCCTTGATGAGCATGGTGTTCATGGTCCCGTTGCCGATGTCCGCCAGAATGTTCAGGCCTTTGAAATCTCCGAGCCTCTGCACCACTCCGGCGAAGCCCTGGGGGAAGACCTGCACATCGTCGATGCGCACCAGATAATCCTGCCTGTGATACCGAAACTCAATCAGCTCGTTGCGCATGAGGTATTTGCGAAATGCTTCCTTCTGTGCGCCGATCCACTGGATGGGCAGCCCCACCGCCAGCACTGCCTCACATTCCGTGATGTGTCGGAACTCCAGTTCTTTGGCCAGAGCGGCCACGGTGAGGATGTAGTAGTCCTCGTCCTGGCTCTTGTCGCTGACAAAGCCCTTGTGCTCTTCTCCGACCACATAGTACTTGCCCTCATAGAAGAGCGCGTCCGGCGTCATGGGCGGCTCGCTGTCGTAGGCTTTGACGCCCGAGCGAAAGACCACATGCCGGCATTTGATGTTGCCAAAGCCATGGTCGATCCCGATGATTTCTTTTCCGTTGTAGTTGTAATGTTCCATTAGATGTCCTCCTTAAAATGATTTCGCTTGTGTCTTCTTCTGAGTCAGCCAGGTCAAGCGTTCCTCCGGCTGATCCATTTTGCCGTTCGCCGGGATTCTACGGTACGAATCCGCTGTTCCAGCGTCCCAGCACGGCCGCAAAAATGCTTGTCACAGGGTTCACCTCCTTTCTCCGCCCTCGAAAAGTGAAAGCAGTTATTTAAGAACGAAATCTCCCTTTGCCGCTTGCCGTTTTCCCCTCCCTGTTTCCTGACAGGCAACCCTGCTCGGCGCTGTGCCGTCGGCCCCAAAGGGGCCGCGCTCCCTCTTACGAGATCTTGGCGGTTTATCTCAGTTCGGACGGTCATTCACTTGTTCTGACCGTATCGTACCAAGAAAAAAGGCCTCCTCCCGTATATCCGGGATGTAGGAAAACAGGGGTAAAAAGCGAAAAAATCCACGATCAAGGAAATGATGTGGTATACTATTAAAAAGCCTTGTTTTGCAGCGAAGGAGAGAACGAAAATGTACGTAAAGCTGTCCATTCCCGAGCGCTTGAAGGATTTGCGCGTGGAGCGCCATCTGACCCTGGAGGAACTGGCCGAAGCCACCGGCCTTTCCAAATCCGCTCTCGGCAGCTATGAGGCCGACGACTACAAGGACATCAGCCCGTTCAGCATCGTGACGCTCTCAGAGTTCTATGGGGTGTCCACGGATTACCTGCTGGGGGTCTCGGAAATAAAAAATCACCCAGACACAGACCTGGCCGGTCTGCACCTGAGTGATGATATGATGAAGCTGATGGCAAGCGGGAGGATCAATAACCGCCTGCTGTGTGAGATCGCCACGCATCCGGTTTTTCAGCGCCTGATGGTGGACACGGAGATCTGTGTGGATCGAATCGCTGCAATGCGGGTTCATGATATGAACGTCGTCCTGGCCGAGGCGCGGAAAACGGTCATGGAAAAGCACAACCCCGGAGAAAACGATCTGTACATGCGGACGCTGGAGCTGGCTCAGATCGACGAGAATGAGTATTTCAGCCGGGTCGTGCATGACGATCTCGATAAGATCATCGCGGATATCCGGGAAGCGCACATAAAAGACACGACCACCGCCGATGCGGTCAATCCCTCCGACACGGCGCGGCAGGAGCTGGAAGCCGCCA
>DGRU01000223.1:0-6680 GCA_002390025.1 Lachnospiraceae bacterium UBA4380 | reverse complement strand
AGGAGCTGGAAGCCGCCATGAGCTATGAGGGCAGCGCAGAGGAACGTCAGGCCCGCCTGTTCTGCAAGCAGCTGGGCATCAACTACGATAAGCTGTCTAAGGACGAATTCGTCAGCCTGATCAACATTCTGAAAAAGTCTTCTCTCCTTAAGAGCCAGCCCAACAAACGAGGCAAGAACAACAAGCGGAAGTAATTTTTATGCTGCGTCTATTTTACCCCGTTCAAACAAAGCAAGGCTAAATCAAGATAAAGATTGATTTATCTATATAATTGCGTTATAATTGCCGTAGTATGATTTTGAGGTGATTTCAGTGGCATTGACTGAAGCGAAGCAGAAAGCAGCGGCAAAGGCTTTTGCGAAATATTGGGAAGACAAAGGCTACGAGAAGGGAGAAAGCCAGAAGTTTTGGCTCTCTCTGCTTCGTGATGTCTTTGGTGTGGCCGAGCCGGAGAAGTACATCACGTTTGAAGATCAGGTAAAGCTGGACAGTTCCACCGGCTTTATCGACGGATATATTGCCGAGACAAAGGTCATGATTGAGCAGAAAGGCAGCGGGAAGGATCTGAACAAACCGATCCGGCAGTCGGACGGCTCCATGCTCAATCCCTTTCAGCAGGCCAAGAAGTACATTACAGAGCTCCCGCTCTCTCAGCATCCGCGCTGGGTTGTCACCTGCAATTTTCAGGAGTTCTATGTCTATGACATGGAAAAGCCCCACGGCGATCCGGAGAAAATCAAACTGGCCGATTTGGAAAAGGAATACTACCGCCTGTCTTTCCTTGTGGACAAGGGAAATGTGCATCTGCAGCGGGAGATGGAGATCTCCATCAAAGCCGGCGAGGTCGTTGGGCTGCTGTATGACGGGCTGCTGAAGCAGTACCATGATCCTGAGAACCCGGAGACGCTGAAACACCTGAACAAGCTATGCGTGCGCCTGGTGTTCTGCCTGTATGCCGAGGACGCGGGCATCTTTGGCAAGCACCTGATGTTCCATGACTACATGGCGCAGTTTGCCGTGAAGGATATGCGCAAGGGACTGACACAGCTCTTTAGGGTGCTCAATCAAAAGAGTGATGAGCGCGACCCCTATTTGAAAGACGATGACCCTCTGCTGGCCGCCTTCCCCTATGTCAACGGCGGCCTGTTTGCCGACGAGACGGTCATCATCCCGCCCTTCACGGAGGAACTGCGCGATCTGCTGCTCCGCCGCGCCTCGGCGGACTTTGACTGGTCGGAAATCAGCCCGACGATTTTCGGCGCCGTATTCGAATCCACCCTGAACCCGGAGACCCGTCGCAGCGGCGGCATGCACTACACCAGCATTGAGAACATCCATAAGGTCATCGATCCGCTGTTCCTGAACGATCTGATGGCGGAGCTGGACGAAATCAAAGCTGTCCCCGTCTGGAAGACCAAGGAGAAAAACCTTCTTGCTTTCCAGAAAAAGCTCGCGTCTCTGGAGTTCCTTGACCCCGCGGCGGGCAGCGGCAACTTCCTGACCGAGAGCTATCTGAGCCTGCGTCGGCTGGAAAATGAAGTGATCGATGAGCTGCACCGCGGCCAGATCAGCATGGACGCGGTCACCGATCCCATCCAGGTCAGCATCGCCCAGTTTCACGGCATAGAGATCAACGACTTCGCTGTGACTGTTGCCAAGACCGCCCTCTGGATCGCGGAGAGCCAGATGATGAAAGAGACGGAGAAGATCCTGCTTCTCGATCTGGACTTCCTGCCGCTGAAGACCAACGCCAATATCGTCGAGGGAAACGCCTTGCGCCTGGATTGGGAGAGCGTGGTGGATAAGACCAGGCTGAACTACATTATGGGCAACCCGCCGTTCGTGGGGCAGGCGCTTCGTAACAAGGCTCAAAGTGAAGATATGGTCGCTGTCTTTGGAAGCGGATCTTCTGAAACAAAGCAAGATTATGTGATTTGTTGGTATCGAAAAGCTCTTGAATGCATGATTGCTGCAGGGCATCCTATTTATACAGCTTTCGTCTCAACGAACTCTATTTGTCAAGGAGAATCTGTCCCAACATTCTGGAAAGGCATGATGGATAGAGGTGCAGAGATTATCTTTGCGTATCGAACTTTTGTTTGGAATAGTGAAGCATCTGAGAAGGCTGCCGTACATTGCGTAATAGTAGGATTTAGCCTAAAAGGTGTGCAGAAGGTAAAAATCATTTTTGACAACGACATTATAATAAAAGCTCAGCACATTAATCCGTACTTGAAAGAAGCTGATGATGTTTGGATTAACAATCGTTCTTCTTTCATGGTATCGGAAAATCCAAAAATGGTGAAGGGGAGCGAACCGACTGACGGTGGAAACTTTTTCTTGTCGGCGGCAGAAAAGAATGACCTCGAAAAAAAGTACTCTGTTCTTGAAAAATATATCAGGCCATTTCTAGGTGGTAAAGAGTTCCTAAATGAGCCGCAGGGTGTATATAACAGATATTGTTTCTGGTTCCAAGACGGCAATCCAAAAGATTATGCTGGAATACAGGAAGTCAAAGAAAGGCTGGAAAGAATAAAACAACTTCGTTTGGCAAGCAATAGTGACAGAATACGCAGAATGGCAGATTACCCTTATCTATTTTGTCAGAACAGGCAGTCGAAATCCTCTTATATGGTTATTCCAAGAGTGTCTTCCGAAAACAGAAAGTATATTCCATTTGGTTTTATTTGTCCCGATATTGTATGTGGAGACACGAACTACATGATTCCCAATGCGACGAAGTACATGTTTGGTATCATGAGTTCTAATGTGCATATGGCGTGGACGAGAACCGTAGCAGGAAGACTTAAGAGCGATTACAGGTATTCTCCTGCCGTCTACAACAACTTCCCATGGCCGAATCCCACCGGCGAACAGAAGGCAAAGATCGAGCAGACGGCGCAGGCCATTCTGGACGCCCGCGCGCTTTATCCCGACGCCAGTCTGGCCGACCTCTACGATGAACTGACCATGCCGCCAGAGCTTCGCAAGGCTCATCAGGCCAACGACCGCGCCGTCATGGCAGCCTATGGTTTTCCAATCAAGAACTTCACCGAATCAGACTGCGTGGCTGCTCTGATGAAGATGTATCAGGAGCTCACTGCAAAGGAGGGTAACTGATATGGCCAGAGCAAAAAAAGACGGAGAGAAGATCAGCTTCTATGTAGATCGCCAGGTCATGGAAGATCTCCGCGCATATGCAGAGGAAAAGGGCCAGACGGTAACCATGGCCATGGAGAGGATACTTCGCTCCTTCTTGGATGAAGAAAAAGGGCGCACTGATACTTCGAAAGATTAGAGGGAACGTGGTATGAGCAAACCAGGGATGTCAATCCATTCCATAGAGTCTTTTAATGAATCTGAGGAAATCAGATTATTGTCGTCTGTGCTTGAAGCCAAACATACGATCAAAACATTTTTCAGTGCAAACGATAGGACACCGAATCATGACGGCTTTTTTGAACTGGTTTCGGCTGATCTATCTCCCAAAAAACAATTCATTGTTCAAGTCAAGAAGGTTGAGAATCTGCAGCCAAACATAATTGGGCCGAACAAAGGAAAATATGTCTATCAACTTGATACGAGTTTCCTTTACTACGTGAAAGGAAAAGTCACAGAAAGCCCCGCCATATATTTTGTTGTCGATATCATTACAAGACGTATTTTCTGGCTGTATTTGTCAGATTCAGTACTTATGGATTTGGACTTCGAGGGCCACGAAAAAATCTCCTATGCTTTTGGGGATGAAAACATCTTATCTGATATCGGTGTCTTCACAACCACTCTAAACATGATTGCGGCTGAAAGAAACCGCATTTTCTTGAAGAAAACTCCTGAAGAAATTGGAGAATTGCAGGAAGCTGTAGACTATATTAATGGCCTGCTTGAACATGACTTTTCATTTGTTAAGAAAACAATGTTCCCCAATTTGTGGCGCTTTGGTATTAAATGTTCCAATACCCCTGGGTTGTCGATTGAAGTCAATGGCAACAAATACACGCCTGAGCTTTCTTCCATTATTGCCCTATATCCTCAAGTAAAGGGAATTCCAGATGCAGGTGTTCGTGAGTATTATCATGAAGGCACAGACCTGTTTAATCAAATTGATTTAGGCGGCAAAAGTAGACCCGTAGAGTATAGTAAAGATTCTCTTCACAAGATAATCAAGAACTTCTTTGAAGGGCGTGTTCCGCTGAGCTGTCTACCTGACATTGCTTTAGAAGAACTTGTTGCAAGCTTTGTTGATGAGAGCAATCGGCTCTTTGATGAAGAAGGTACTGGTTCAGCAATCCGAGTAGATGAGGCCGAACGACGTTTCTGTTATCTTGCCAATTATATTTGTTGGCTCTTAACGAACGACACGGTTTTATCAAATAGCGAAAAGCAAATAAAAGAAATCATCCTCCGCAACTATTTGCGTGGAGAAAGAAATTTTAGCCGCCTGGCATCCCATATTTCCCTTTCGGGAGGCCGAGAATCATTCCAAAGATTTTGTACAGCCAACCCCGCATTGCCATCCGTTTTCAACCCCAGAATGTTCGAGATTATGGACCGGGATTATATCCAAGTGTATTGTGTGTTCCAGGAGCTGAAGACCAGATCAATCACAGACTTTAATCCTGTCTGGACTTACTCGAACTTTCCATTACGTATGCTCCCCATTGAAGAATTTGATAAAGAAGTCAATGTTATTATTGATCGATGGTTTGAGAAACTCCCACAACTATACAGGCAGACATATGATAGGCTTTTTGACACCAACAAATATCGATTTACGGGTAAATATGTCTATCGATGTAAAGGAGAAGCTCGTGAAACTGGACAGCTTGCTTATGTTTCGAGTACAGTCCACATTATACCTGATTCGAAATTCCAGATTACTCGAGATGACAGCATAGGAACAGAGTTCAATGATGAAATCAAAAACAAGGGAATTGAGAGGATAATCAGCGGCCTGCTGTTTGATGATTTTCTTGCTGGGAAAACCCTCTATTATGACGCTATCTGTTGTTTGCTCTATGAAGGAGTATGCAGAGAGCTTGGTTTTAAGCCTGAACACCTTAGTATTCAGAAGAGTAGCTTCTTGAGTGGACTGTTGTTATTTGACTGAACTTATTCATCATGATAATCATTGTAAAACCGAGAAAACTACGCTACAATACAACGTGAAGGGAGGCGGAAGCATGACAAGAGAATTTGTATTGATGAACCGGGATCTGCCCGTGCTCCGCTTTACCTGCGAGCGCAACGCCTTTGACGAGCCGGAGTTCATGGAGAATGAATGGCTGACTGATCTGCGACCGATCGGCTACGGCAAGCTCGGCGATTTCCTTGCTCGACGGCAGGCCCCCAAGCACCGCAAACATATCAAAGAGCTGCTGGAACGATACGGCTGTGACGATCTGGAGGGCTTTCTCCGCGTTACCCACGCCCTATCTCTGAATGACACTTTCTGGGTGAAGGAGTCGGACAGTGATCTCTGCTGGGACAGCGTTTCCCTGTATCAAAACGAGTTTGACCAGCTTGTGAGTGAGGCTGCCTTTGACGGCGTGATCAGTGAGACGGATCTCTCTTCGACCTCGCCGGAGTTTGGAACAGACGGCTATTACGCCAAGTGCTGGGTACGGGATGAAGGCGGGATCTGGCTTTACAAGAGCGGCAGCGGCCTGCATGTGATCGAGCCGGTATCCGAGTTTCTGGTTTCCCAGCTTGCGCAGCGCGTATGCCCGAATGCAGTGCAGTATGATCTGGAGCTTTATCACGATAAGCTCGTGAGCAAGTGCCCGCTGTTCACAACGGAAGCGACCGGTCTGGCCAAGGCCAGCGCTGTATTCCATGGAGAGCAGACCATCCCGCGCCTGCTGGACTATTGCCAGACTCTCGGCAGCGATAGTGACTTCCGCCGGATGTGTGTGCTCGACGCGATCGCCTTGAACCCGGATCGCCACTACGGAAACTTTGGCTTCCTGTTTGATAACCAGACCATGGAGATCATCGGGATGGCGCCGGTATTTGATAACAACCGTGCCTTGTTCCCAGAACTGGACGAGGATGCCTTGGCCGCGCCGGATTGGTATATCGACCATTGCCGTCCGAAGCTGGGCCGTGATTTCATCATCACTGCGCGCGGTCTGATGACAGATGAAATCCGCGCTGACCTGGAAAAGCTGACGGATTTCCAGTTTGAAAACCATCCGAGAATCCCGATCAGCGAAAGCAGGCTTGAATTGCTCAGCCGTCTTGTACAGCGCCAGATCAGTTTGATTCTCAAATAAGAAAATGTGCCGGAAGGAGCGCTCAACTCTTTCCGGCACATTCGTTGATATTCAGATTTCTTTCATCGGACTATCGATCAACACATCAAGCATACTCACCTGTCTTTACCGCTCGCACAAGGAACAGCGGGGTGGACGAGAAGTTGAGCTTTTCCTCCTCTGACCAGACGCGCTGCCAGATCTGCTCATCCGCTTCCGCGCGCAGGCCGAGGCCGCGCAGCAGCGCAAGATCCCATTTCGGGCGGCGGATATTCGACAGCGGTACCCGGCGGGCTATGTCCTCCATCACGTCGAAGTTCTCTCCCACGTTCTGATCCCACACGCCCTGCTCGGCACTGTTGGCCCGATCCCGGTCGTAGGCGGCCTGGGCCTCGTCGTCGAAGAGATAGGCGTACCAGTTGGCGT
>DGRU01000165.1:25329-35150 GCA_002390025.1 Lachnospiraceae bacterium UBA4380 | reverse complement strand
ATCTTTTTACATCAGGCAAATGGTGGTACAATACAATTTTGACAAGAATTGATCGTGCCCGGACCGGGCATGGACAGAATGATGAAAAAAGACGAAAGGAACTATAATTATGGCATATTGTGGAAACTGTGGATCGGTAATTGCTGACGACGCAAAGTTCTGTGAGAATTGCGGGGCCCCTCATATGCAGGCAGTTGCCCAGGCGGCACAGGCAGAGCCGGAACAGCAGAATTCAAATAGCAGCAGTCAGCAGGCTCAGCCCCAGGAGACATACAGCTCATACAGCTATGGCGGCGGCCAGCAGTCTCAGACCCAGCAGTCCTACTCCTATAGCGCCGGCCAGCAGGAGGGTTCTTCTTATGGAACAGGTGCGGCCTATGGTTCGGCATCTGCAGGAAACATCGGAGGACCGACTCCCGGTGTAGGCTTTGTAGAAGCGGTTCAGACCTGTTTTTCAAAGTACGCAACTTTCGAAGGACGTGCCAGAAGAAGTGAGTACTGGTTCTATACATTGTTTATCTGGCTTGTGCAGGTTGTTCTGGCTGTCGTGGGAATGATCGTCCTGGGAACATCGCCGGAGGATGGTCCCAATATTCTGATGTCGATCTTTTCCCTGGCTACCCTCGTACCTTCCCTGGCAGTCTTCTGGCGCCGTATGCATGATATCGGAAAATCTGGCGCCTGGTTTTTCCTCAACCTGGTTCCCTGCATCGGCAGTATCGTACTGCTGGTATTTGAACTGACTGACAGCCAGCCCGGAGAGAATCAGTTCGGCATGAGCCCGAAATATCCTGTCGTCTGATCCGGTTCTTCTGACTCAGATCATCTGATTCTGAATGCGGAAGAAAGTGATGAAGGATTTTGAAAAGATGATGGCGGAAGATCCTTCCGGCAAAAAATTGGAAAGATAAGGCCTGAAAAAGGCGCTTTGAGTGACTGCAGGGTCTTTCAAAGTGCCTTTTTTCTTATTTTCTTATATACTTGCTTTGAAGCGTTTTTTATCTCAGTGGTGGAAGATTCCCGCTTCTGTAGATCGGCCGACAGGCTCCCGCAGCCTGTTTAAGCACTTTCTTTATGGAAGAAAGTCAAAACAAAAAACAGAAATCAGCGCCTGTCCATCTGCAGGGCTGAGCGCCTGTCTGTATAATAGCAGGCCTATCTGTATAATAGCAGGTCTATGCTGTACGGATCTGCCTGTGACAAGGAGGTGACACTATAACATGTCCTTCTCTGAAAGTACTGCCCCTGAAAAAAAGCTCCCTGTGATCGGACTCCGTCTCTGCGGAGCCTGTAACCTGGCTTATGACCGCGACGATCTGGTGTGCCGACTGCCCGGTCTATTGCCTGAGGCAGACTTTGTGACTGCGCAGAGCGGTATCCGGTACGCCGCGCTGCTGGTGATCCATGGCTGCCCGATTGCATGTACCAGTGAATTCAACCTGGCTGTGCCGGAAGACCGCCGTGTCAGGATGGGATCTCCGGATGACCTTCCGGCGGCTGTGGAGCAGCTGCGCAGGATCATTCAGATGTGAAAGGAAAGCGGTGATGACTATGGAGAATAAGCAGAAAGAAAACCCGGCAGCAGAAGCCGGAAATCAGGATATCCATACTGCTGCCGGACAGGGCACTCTGAAGGGATACGAGGATCTGGTTCTGCCGCCCGGCATATCCGGCTCCGATTCGGGATTCGGTTCCTCTTCCGGGCAGCCTGATACAGGTACAGGGCCTGGCCGGCAGGACAGCCGGATCATACGGAACCTGCAGACTGATCCCCTCCTGCAGAAAGGGATCTCAGACCAGGAACATATCCCGGTTCCGGGGCAGGGAAATCTTCGGGACCGGGGGGATATCCAGAACCTGGGGAATATTCAGGACCAGGGGATCAATTCCGGTCAGGCAGGCCGCTCAGGAGAAACTGTTCTGAATCATTCGGACACAGGCAGGCCGGCGGCGGACAACGCAGGGAAAGGTAAGAACCGCCTGCCTCTGATAGCGGGAGGGGCCATCGCCCTGCTGGTCCTTGCGGTCTTTTTTGGCGGCGGATTTTTCCGGAACAGAAGTTCAAAACAGGTGAATCCGACGCCACAGCAGGCTTCATCTGGACCGGACACAGATGTTACTGAGACTGATCTGCCTTTGGATCCGCCGGAAGCGGCGGATGCGGGGGAAGCTGCTGCCGGATCTGCTGAAAATCCGGTGGACCAGGATTCATCGGAAGAGGAGATGACTGCAGGCCAAATGCTCGGTCAGGCAAGGCTCTACTATTTTGGCATTACGGTTGACGTGGACTATGAAGAGGCTTTTCGGTGGTTCAAAAAAGCCGCAGAGGCAGGTAACACAGATGCCAAGAGCATGCTGGGCTATATGTATGCAGCAGGCCAGGGTGTCAGTCAGAATTACCGCGAATCCTTCAAGTGGTACAAGGAAGCCATGGAGGACGGAGATACTTCGGCGATTGCCTATGTGGCCTATATGTATGAGTATGGGATCGGAGTACAGAAAGATTATAAAGAGGCTTTCAGATTATTTTCAGAAGCTGCTGAAATGGGAGATGCCTCAGCAAAGTGCGGTCTTGGCAATATGTATTTCAACGCGGAAGGCGTCGGGACTGACTATGATGAGGCCTTCAAATGGTACAAAGAGTCTGCTGAGGGAGGATACACTGACGGCAAGTACCTTCTTGGCATGATGTATGAGAATGGATACGGAACGGAAGAAAATATCGAGAAGGCGCTTGAACTGTATGAGGAGGCAGCTGCAGAGGGCAGTACGATTGCCAAGAATAATATGGCCTATTTGTATATGGAAGGCAATAAGGTGGAGCAGGACAGTGAGAAAGCGCTCACGCTGTTTAAAGAAGCCGCTGATGCCGGAAATGCTATAGCCATGTTTAATCTCGGCTATATGTATGAAAACGGGATTGGAATCGAGACTGACATGAAGAAGGCGGAAGAATGGTACAGAAAATCCGCGGATCTGGGATACAAAGAGGCTGAGATGGTCCTGGGAATCAGGTTTAAGGAGTAAGATCCGGGTTTTTGTCAGAAGAGGCATCAGCGGCTTTACTTTTGGGAGTTTCCTGCAGTTTTTGCAGTTTTGCAGCTTTTGCAGGTTTATTGTTTTTTCAGATTTCAGCGGCTCATACAGCTTTTTACAGGATATCGATATATTCGCCTGCAAGTGCTTTGTTCATGCTGCGGACAGCACAGAATTTGCCGCACATGCTGCAGGTGTCACTGTGATCGTCTTCGGGACGGCGCGAATCGCGGATCGCCTTTGCGGTCACAGGATCGAGCGCGCACTCAAACTGGGCATCCCAGTCAAGGACGCGGCGTGCGTCGCCCATTCTGTCGTCGATGTCGCGGGCTTGGGAGATTCCCTTGGCGTGTTACTATGATTTTGTAGAGCGGCAAAAAGTGGTGCCCCGATCTGCCGCATTGTAGTATTAAAAAAAGCTGCCTTAGAGGCAGCTTTTTTCAACCGAAATAAAATATGGTCTGAACCAGTCATCCCTACGTTGGCATTATCCAAATCAGGTTATCGGTCGAAGGTAGCGCCTTCCTCTCAGCCTGTAACACAAGCTCCCGTCTGTATTCTGTTTTTATTGTTTGTTTTTCTGTTTTACAGTTTTACTGTCGGATCGTTTTTTTTCTGAAATGTCTTTTTGACAGCCTGCTGTCTGCGGATGTACAGTGTGATATCCGCTGCAACAAAACCTATTATACACTTGTTATTAATCTGAAGCAAGTGCGGATTCTGCCGAAAGCAGGGGATATTTCATTGCAAATATTACATTGCCTGATATGTCTGAGCCTGATATGTCTGATCTTTCACTGGATTATCTAAAGGGAAATCCCGCAGCAAAATATTAAAAGGGAATATCCCGTCAGAAATGATCCGTCTAGCGTTTGTTTACAACGTGTATACCGATCGCAACCAGGATGACAGCAATAATATACTGGAGTTTGAGCTCTTCGTGCAGCAGCAGAGCTGCGAAAATGACTCCCAGGACAGGAATCAGTGCGTTGTAAATGGCGATCTCGCTGATCGGGTGGCAGGACAGCAGAGCGTTGTAAATGGCGAAGCACACTGCGGAAATGGTGATCAGACAGAGCAGGATAAAGATGCCTGCGGGTGTGAATACCCATGCTGTCCGGGGACGGATCACGAGAGAAGTCAGAAGCAGCAGCGCACCGCCGATCTGCATGCTGTATCCCGTCGCGCGGGTGATGTTCATTCTGCGGGACACGACTCTGGTGATCAGACCGCCCAGGGCCGTGCAGCAGGCATTGAGCAGGATCATGCCGTCGCCCATAAATGTGATGTCGGAAAAAAAGTCCGCGCCCGGCTGGATATTGATGGAGATGATACCGGCTACGCCCAGGATGATTCCCAGGGCCTTTCTCCAGTTCATTTTGTCATCCGGAAAGAGCAGGGTCGAGAGAAGGATCAGTATGAAGCCTCCCATGGAATCCAGGATCGTGGATCTGGCGCTGCTGTTGTATCCGAGCCCTATATAGGCAAACATGTAGTGCAGGGCGGTGTTTACGATACCCAGCAGGACCAGCCAGGCAATGTCGCCCGAATCGGTGATATCGGATTTTATTTTTTTGAAATGGCAGTAGAGTGTCACGGCGGTGCCGGCCATAAAAAAGCGGACGCCGGCGAACAGAATCTTTCCGCCCAGATCAGTGCCGTCGATCTGAAACTCCTGATAGCCGAGTTTGATCAGCGGATAGGCCAGTGACCAGCCGATCATGACGAATACCGCCAGAAAGACCTTCATGCGTTTGTCCTGAAAAATAGAGCTGTTCTTCATGTTGTTTTTTCCTCCTGTACACAGCAAATGACATTGTAGCACAAAAGACAGGAAAATCCACTTCTTTTAGAAAAAAGCCGGACAGGCGAGACAGGTCAATGAAGATGAGCCGGATGTTACTGTACAGACCCACCTGAACTCGAGGTGTTTTTGCGTGGTTTCCAACGCAAAAACCCGAGTTAAACGGCGTTCGCCCCATTCGCGGAGCGAATTTAGCATGGGCGAACGCAAGTTACTGTCACGCCCCTCGAGAGGGCGTGAACAGTAACAGCCCGATCAGACCGGGATCAGCTTTGCTGTCCTCTGTCTCCCGTTTTTGACCGATTTGGGTTATAATAGAGCAGCAGTACTTGTGCCGGCGCACAAACATCCTGTGAGATCCGGGGGAAAGCTGCAGATTCAAAGTCCGGATACCAAGGACCTTGAACAGCGGATTTCCCGGACGGAGGCGCTGCATCTGCAGATGCCTGCCTGCGCATGGACGTGCTCCCGCATGGCTGAAAAATGAGTAAAAGGTGAGGATACTGGAAGATGAATGACTACATGGATTTACGAGATCTGCGTGATATTGACAATCTCTGCTGCCTGGGCCTTTTGTTTGCCGGGGGCGGCGTAGCGGGATGGATTTATGAGATGCTGTTCTACCGCATCAATGACGGCATGTTTGTGGAGCGCGGGCAGGGCCTGGGACCCTGGCTCCCCATCTATGGCTTCGGCTCTGTGTTCATCTGCCTGATCGCAGTCCATTTTCAGAGGTCCAAACTCGCTGTCTTTTTGGTGAGTGCCCTGGTCAGCGGAGTGCTCGAGTACGCGACCGGATGGGTCCTGTACACCTTCTTTGACGGCCTGCGCCTGTGGGACTACAACACGGAAATATGGAACTGGGGCAATATCGGCGGCTATGTCTGCCTGCGGTCCATCCTGCTGTTTGCCTTTGGCGGACTGTTTCTGGTCTACATTGCGGTTCCGCTCATCAGGAGCCTGTCCCAGGTGATACCCAAGACCCTCTTTCGCGTGGTCTCCCTTCTTCTGCCTGCCCTCTTTCTCATAGATATCGTGGGCGGATATGTCCTGAAAATCTGGTGACGGAATCGGCCCTTTGAGAAATGAGAATGGAGACTTGAAAGGAGACAGACATACATATGGATAAGACTATGGAGCAGAGCGTGCTCAAGGAACTGGATTTTGAATCGGTAAACGCGGATCTGTTTGATTTTCTGGACCGCAGCCCCAACGCCTTTTTTGCCGTGCGCAACATGAAAGCGGCTCTGGAGGAAGCCGGATTTGTCCGGCTGCAGGAGAGTGAGCGCTGGGATCTGAGAGCCGGCGGTGCCTACTATGTCACCCGCAACGATTCTGCGCTGATCGCATTCAGGATTCCGGAGAAGGTGTTTACCGGCTTTCAGATCATGGCCAGCCACTGCGATTCCCCTGTCTTCAAGATCAAGACGAACTCAGAGATCACAGTGGAAAAAAAGTATATCAAGCTCAATGTTGAGAAATACGGCGGGGCGCTCTGTGCCCCCTGGCTGGACCGGCCCCTTTCTGTCGCAGGCCGGGTGATCGCGGAGACGGAAGAGGGGATCGAGACGAGACTTGTCAATATCGACAGGGATCTTCTGATCATCCCCAATCTGGCCATCCATTTCAACCGCGAGGCTAATGACGGATATCGCTTTAACCTGCAAAAAGACATGCTCCCGCTTCTGGGGGAGATCTCCGATCATCCTGCCGACGGAGGCGGGGAGGGAGGAGCCGGTGCTCAGGACAAGCGCTTCCTTGCCCTCATCGCCGGGGAAGCCGGTGTCATGCCCGGGCAGATCCTGGATGCGGACCTCTACATCTACTGCAGGATGAAGGCGGCGCATGTGGGTCTGCACAATGAGTATATCGCCGGCGGCAGACTGGACGATCTGCAGTGCGCTTTTGCCTCTCTGCAGGGAATTCTGCAGGCGGAACCGACTGACAGCGTGGCAGTTCACTGCGTTTTTGACAACGAGGAGGTGGGCAGCGGTTCCAAACAGGGCGCCGCAGGCACTTTCCTCTATGACACCCTGCACAGGATCAATGCTGCTATGGGACGGACGGAAGAAGACTATATGCGTGCAGTCGCCTCCAGTTTTCTGGTCTCTGCCGACAATGCCCACGCCGTTCATCCCAACCATCCGGACAAATCGGATCCCACCAATCGTCCCTATATGAACAGGGGGATTGTGATCAAGTACAATGCCAGCCAGCGGTATGTCACCGACGCGGTCTCCGCCTCCATCTTCCGGTCCATCTGCAGGAAAGCGGGCGTCCCATTCCAGACTTTCGCCAACCGGTCGGACATGCTGGGGGGCTCCACCCTGGGGCAGATCGCCCTGAGTCAGGTCTCCCTCAATGCAGTCGATATCGGTCTGCCTCAGCTCGCCATGCACTCCCCTTACGAGACTGCTGGCGCAAAGGATACCGCTTATCTCGTCGAGGCTGCCCGCCTTCTTTTTTCCGGCTCCGTGCAGAGTGAGGGTGACGGCAGATACACCCTGAAATTCGGGAAATGAATGTCTGACGGAAGATCTGCCGGGACTTGGGAAGAATTCTGAAGACCTGCCAAGACTTGTGAAAACCTGCCTGCGCGCATGGGACCGGCGGGCAGATGTCTTAAGATATGCCTTAAGATAGAGAAGCTTAAGATATGTTTTAAGATAGATGAGATAGAAAAGATAGAAATGAAACGGATGATTTTTTGTCCGGGAAGGTATTGTCCGGAGAGTTTTAGTCCGGAAAGCTTTTGTCCGGAGAGGTAGGGAAAAGATGCTGCAAGGATGTGATTACAGAGAGGCCAGAGATGCCATGCTGGAACAGGTCGGACCTGTGGGCACGGAGACTGCTGCGCTCAGTGCGAGTGCGGGGCGGGTGCTTGCACAGGAGGTCATTGCACAGGCGGATATTCCTCCTTTTGACCGCTCTCCCTATGACGGCTATGCCTTTCGGGCGCAGGATGTGGAAAATGCATCGGAACAGACTCCGGTGACCCTGCGGATCGTGGATTATATAGCGGCGGGCGACGTGCCGCACACCTGCATCAGGGCGGGAGAGGCGGCTCATCTGATGACGGGCGCGCCTGTTCCGGAGGGGGCGGATGCTGTGCTGCCCTTTGAGCGGACACGCTTTACGGAGGAAGAGGTGACGATCGATGCCCCTGTGAAATCCGGCTCCAATGTGATTTACGCCGGTGAGGATGTCCGAAAGGGGACAGTTCTGTGCAGCCCCGGGATCCGGATCGATGCGGGGCTGGCAGGGACCCTTGCGGGCCAGGGAATTTTTCAGCCCCTCGTCTATAAAAAGCCCCTGGTGGGCGTCATTTCCACCGGCTCCGAGATCCTGGAAGAGAACGAGCCGCCTGCACCGGGACATATCTACAATTCAAACCGCTATTCCCTGCAGGCCGCCTGTGAACTGGCGGGATGCAGGTCTGTCTATATCGGGACAGCCGGGGATGATCGGGATGTGATCGCGGGATTGATCGGAAAAGCTGTTCAGACCTGCCATGCGGTGATCCTGTCCGGCGGTGTATCTGTGGGGGATTTCGACTGCACACCGGAGGCCATGGTCCAGTCCGGTGTCCGCCTTCTGGCGCACGGTCTTTCCCTAAAGCCCGGTATGGCGGGAGCCTACGGAATCTATGACGCAGACCATGAGAGCGGTCATTGCCGCGGGGAAGAGAAAGGGAGCGGGGTCATTCCTGTTTTCGGGCTCTCCGGCAATCCGGCCGCCTGCATGACGGCTTTTTACGCAGTGGTACTGCCGGTACTTCGCAGGCAGATGGGTTACGCCGCCGGGGCATGTCTGCCTCCGCAGATCCGTGTCCGCCTGGCAAAGGACTACAGCCGCAAAAATCAGTCCACCCGTCTTCTGAGGGGAAAGGTGGACCTGAAGGCTGCCGTGCAGGAAATGGAGATCACAGGCGGACAGGGCAACCAGGTCCTGAGCAGTGTGGCGGGCAGCAATGCCTTTGCGGAGATCCCGGCGGGAGAGACCGTGCAGGCACAGGAGCCTGTCAATGCCTTCCTCATGGGGGATTTTTGACGATTCAGCATTAGGCAGATCGTAGATCTGCAGACGATGATCCGGCGGAAGGCAGTTCTGCAGACGATGATCCGGCGGGAGGCAGGTCTTCAGACCGCGGGGCACTCCCATGAGCTCTTTTTCGTCTTGCGGAGCTTCAGAAGGCTTTTTTGTAATGAGTGACAGGAACAGGGTATGGGGAAGATTTATATAATCCGGCATGGAAAAACAGAGATGAATAAGGCCAACCTTCTGCAGGGGCGGAGTGACTATCCTCTCAATGAAGAGGGAATCAGGCAGGCCGGGACGGCGGCGGATCTGCTGCGCGGCGTGCATTTTGATCATGTGTTCAGCAGTCCTCTGAGCCGCGCCCTGCAGACAGCAAAAATCGTTGTGCCGGAAGCAGAGCCTGTGGTCGATGAACTGCTGATCGAGATGGACTACGGGCCTTTTGAGGGGACGGACCTGACCCGTCTTCCGGCGGAGCTCATCACATTTTTCAGTGATTTTGTCCGCAATCCGGCGCCGGAGGGAATGGAACAGCTTCCTGCTGTCGTGGAGAGAGCGGGGCGTTTCCTGGAAGGGATCCGGCATCTGCAGGGAAATATACTGATCTCCACCCATGCCCTTTTGATGAAGGGACTCCTGGAGTATCTGACACCGGGCTCGGAGGGGAGCTACTGGTCAAAACATATCGGCAACTGTGCCGTCTATACGGCAGAGATCTCTGAGGGCAGGTTTTCGGTGCCGGAGCAGCTGTTCTGAGCAGTTGTTTTGAGCAGTTGTTCTGACCGGCAGATCCTGTTCCGGCAAGGGCCCGGCAAGTTACCTGCCCGTCAGACGGGTTCTGATATGGTAGATGAAATATTAATCTTAATAACGGGAAAAAAACGTCTCTTCTGTGCTGCTATGGCGGCAGAAGAGACGTTTTGTTTTTAGACAGCTATTTTTG
>DGRU01000165.1:0-25263 GCA_002390025.1 Lachnospiraceae bacterium UBA4380 | reverse complement strand
ATTTTTGTTTTTAGACAGCTATTTTCGTTTTGTACAGCTGTTCTTGTTTTAAACAGCCGTTTTTGATCTGAAGCGGCTTTATGTCAGATGCATGGAACTTTTTCACTGCCTCAGGCGTCATTGAACTGGGGCAGGGCACTGTTCTTGCGGTCGGAACCGGCTTCGCCGTACTCGTTTTCGGGAAGCATATCGAAATACTGCTTGCGGGCATCCTGATAGATGCGGTTGTAATCTTCGTTCTCGTGGCGCAGATCTGCGAAATAGGTGTGCTCCCGGCTGGCGACTTCGGGGCGGACACGAACGATGACGGCTTCACCGACGTTGGAACTGACATCCGCGATGCGGATCATATCGGATAGGAGGTTCTCGAAGTTGGGATCGAGGAAGACGTTGCAGGTGCCGTGTCCCATGCGGGCCAGGTGGCTTTCCTTGAGTTCCAGGACCATGTCCGCGGCAACCTTGCGCAGAGGCTGGATCCGGTAGGCCGCATTGATATCGCGCTTTTTGAAGGCCTGTTCGGTCTCGTCCAGAATCTGTTTCAGCAGTGTCATCATGACATCCAGATCGCCCATGGCGGTAGCGGAAAAGGCCATATTTTTGTCTGCCAGACTCCTTGCGTTGTCAGAGATATTGACGGCATGGTCGCCCAGGCGTTCAAATTCCGTGAAGACTCTGTAGTACTCGTCGAGGATGGCGGTGTGCTGGTCGTCCTTGAGGTGGGGCAGCAGAGCGACAAGATAGGCACTGATGCGGTCGGCGAACCTGTCGATATAGACCTCATCCTCCTGAATCTCATTGTAGACCGCCTCATCATAATCGGAGAGCAGTCCGTAAGCGAGATGGATATTCTTTTTGGCAAGCTGGAACTGGGTCAAAAGCAGATCATAGCAACTGTTCAGGGCGATGGCAGGCGTATTGAAGAAATTGGGGTTGAGGGCCTCGAACTTCTCCTGATATTTGTCGACTTCTGCCGGCTCCTCCTTGACCAGGCGGTAGCTGAGCTTCTCCAGCAGCGGGATCACGGGGAGGATGAGCAGCGCGCAGACAACGTTGAACAGGGTGTTGGTGTTCGCGATCAGACTGGAGTTGACCACCTGATTCCACAGACCGTCCAGAAAACCTGCATAATGTGCGATCGCGACTCCGATCAGTACGTAGGCGGACTTGATCAGGTTGTAGGCGATGTTGATGATACCGACGCGGCGGGAATCCGGGCCGGCGCCGATGGAACATACGATAGCGGTCGTCACGCAGTCACCCAGGTAGACACCGACGATGATGGGATAGACGCCGTGCCAGATCAGAAGACCTGAGGATGAAAAGGCCTGCAGGATACCGATGGTGGCAGAGGAACTCTGCAGGACGAAAGCGACGGCTGTACCGGCGGCATAGCCTGCCAGAGGATTTTCACCGATGCTGGTAAAGAGGTTCTGGATAAAGGGGGAGTCCGAAAGGGCGCTCACTGCGGAAGTCATGTTCAGAAGTCCGGAAAAGAGTATGCCGAAGCCGATGGCAATGTTGCCGATCGTGCGGGCATTGCGGACCTTTTTGTCCATGCCCATGATCATGATGATTCCGATGATGAGGGCGATGGGTGCCAGCGAAGAGGGCTGGAATATCTGCAGCCAGGAGCCGCCTGCATCCATATCGAGCAGTCGGATGATCTGGCCCGTGACGGTTGTACCGACGTTGGCGCCGATAATGATGCCCAGGGACTGGCGGAGTGTGAGAAGACCGGCTCCGACCAGGCCGGATGTGATGACGATGGTTGCTGTCGATGACTGGATGATCGCTGTGACTGCAACGCCCAGAAGGAAGGCCTTGAAGGAGTTGTTTGTCACGCGCTCCATAATTTGCTTGAGCGTTCCGGAGGAGCTCTCCTTGAGTCCGTCGCCCATCAGGCGCATGCCATATAGGAACATGGCAAGACCGCCCAGCAGCGTCAGTGCGCTAAAAAAATTCATGATTTCTCCTTTTGCCTTAATAATAAGGCTGAATGACGGAAGATCCCGGTCCCTTTTTTTTACTTTTGTGATGATGACCGGACCTGTCCAAATGGATTCATAATCAATGATTATGAAAAATCATTCTTAAAAATAACAGCAAGAGCACGAAAGCGTCAATGGAAAAAGGAAGCGGTAATGTTATCTTTATGTTAAATTTATAAAATTGACACACTTTAGCCGTACAAAACGGAAAAATTCAGTAAAAAGAGAATTTGTTTTGTAAAATATGTAAGGTGAAAGTAAGACGGGAGTAAGGGAAGGGTAAGAGAATCGCTGTGCTCATTTGCTTTTGTGTGCCTTGCACGGATGAAAACAGTCTGTGAAAGTGTTTCGAGGTGTGTTACAATAGTTGCGGCGCAGCCTTTTTTGATGAAGGCGGCCGATTGCAGAATGGATTCCGGGAGGATAAGCTCTATGGCAGCAAAAAATGATATCGATATTACAATCGGAGGCAAGACCTTTACCCTCAGCGGTGTGGAGAGCGAAGCCTATCTTCGTGAAGTCGCCTCTTATTTGAATGCGAAGCTGAAAGATTTTTCCGATGATGCGGCTTATTGGAAGCTGCCCAATGACATGCGCAATGTGATGCTGCAGCTGAACCTGGCAGACGATTATTTCAAGGAGCGCAGCCGGGTGCAGGAGCTTGAAGACCGGGTGCAGGAGCTGGGCGAGCACCGCGACCAGGCCCTGCAGGAACTGGAGGAGATGCAGGCAGCTGCACAGGCGTCGGCATCCAGGATCAGTGAGCTGGAGTCGGATGCAGCCGGGCTGCGGGACAAGGCACAGCGGGCGGCAGCGGCGGAGAATTCCGCGGCCAAGCGCTTTGGGGCAGAGAAGAGCCGGGCAGACAAGCTGACAGAGGAACTGGAAGCCCTCCGCAGGAGTAAGGCGGAGGCAGACAAGGCAGTCGAGCGCCTCCGCAAAGAACTTGCCCAGACCAGGGAGAACATGCAGGGCGAACTCAACAGGACCAAAACAGGTCTTGAGCAGCAGCTGGCGGCCTCCGAGGCACAGCGCAAAAAGGAAGTGCAGGATCTTCAGAGCTCTCACCGCCAGGAAATGAACGCGCGGAACGCGGACAGCGCGAAGGCTCTCAAGGACCGCGAAAGCTCTCTGCAGCGCGAGCTTGCCGATACAAAGAAAAAGCTCTCCGGACAGCTGGACGCAGCAAAAGCCGAGGCGGATACTCTCCGCAAGTCTCTGGATACGACTGCAGAGGAGAACAGGAAACTCAAATCGCAGCTCGATATAGCGCTTTTGAACGGTGAAAACGTCAAGAAGAAGCTGACTGCTCTTGAAAAGAACTTTGCGGACAAGCTTGCTGCCGGCACAGAACAGTACCGCCTGGAGGCGCAGAATGCGCGCGATGAACTCGAAAAGACCCGGGAGGACCTCACAGTTCTGCAGGAGCAGGAGAATACCCGCCTGCAGGCGGCCGCCCGCGTGCGCAGCACCATGCAGGAACTGGTCCAGCAGTACGGCCGTTTCGGCCAGTCCCTGGAAGAGGCCGCCGGTCAGCTCCGGACTCTCGAGGAATAAGTCAGGCCGCGAGAAAGACGGGATACAGGCAAAGATTTGATCCCGGAAATCAAATAAAACGTCGATATAAATAAAATACCGATATCAAAAACCACCTCTGCAGGCTGCCCTGCGGAGGTGGTTTTTTGATCAGTTCTTTGAAATCGAATAGATCAGTCTCTTTCGTATAGATAAGTCTATTAAATGAATCAGTCGAGCTTGAGGTCGCCGTCCTTGATCATGCCGGCCTTGCGGAAGGGGATGGCGATCAGGGGTGTGAGGACTGCGGGAAGGACGAAGCAGATCAGGATCAGTCCGATCCAGTCTCCGGCAGTGATGGCGGTTTTGGTGCCTGCGGCGATGTCGTTGATCCAGCCTGTGTAGACACCGATCTGTCCGACCAGTCCGCAGGTGCCCATACCGGAAGCGACGGGTGCGCCGTTCATCTGCAGCTTGAAGAGGCAGGTGGCAATGGGGCCTGTGATGGCGGAGGTGATGATCGGAGGAAGCCAGATCATGGGATTGCGTACGATGTTGCCCATCTGCAGCATGGAAGTGCCGATACCCTGGGAGATCAGGCCGCCCCACTTGTTTTCCTTAAAGGACATGAAGGCAAAGCCGATCATCTGTGCGCAGCATCCGGCGACGGCGGCGCCGCCGGCAAGTCCGGTCAGGCTCAGAGCCGCGCAGATGGCTGCGGAGGAAATGGGCAGTGTCAGCGCGATTCCGACGATGACGGAGACAAGGATGCCCATGAGGAAGGGCTGCTGGTTGGTCGCCCACATGATGAGGGCGCCGACGCTGGAGGCCGCCTTGCCGATGGCGGGAGCGATCAGCGCGGCAAGGCCGACACCGGAGAGAATGCTCACAAGGGGAGTGACCAGAATATCGATCTTGGTCTCTTTGGACACGATCTTTCCCAGCTCAGCGGCGATGATCGCAATGATGAGAACGGAGAGCGGGCCGCCTGCGCCGCCCAGCTCATTGGCCGCTGTACCGACAGTGACCAGGGAGAAGAGCACCAGCGGGGGAGCCTGCAGCGCATATCCGATCGCGACTGCCATGGCCGGACCGCTCATGGAGGAGGCATAGGCGCCTACTTTGACCAGTGCCTCGATTCCCAGCTGTGTGCCTGCTGTGTTCAGGATTGTTCCGATCAGGAGAGACGCGAAGAGACCCTGTGCCATGGCACCGAGCGCATCAATTCCATAGCGCCGCGCGGAGATCACAACATTTTTGCGGGCGAGGAAACCCTGCTTTTCATTAGCCATTTCTATTTTCCTTTTCCTTTCAAATTGTAAAAACAGTGATAAAACAGCTTGCAGTAACAGCTGTCTTGTCAGCTGTCATGTCGATGTAAATGATATGTAAAGCATGTGGATTTGTCAAGCTGTTCCGCGGATTCATCTGTGTTTTTTTCATGTCCTTTTTCCGGTACGCAGGTCAGTACACAGGCCAGTGTGCAGGTATGTACCGGGTCAGTACACAGGCCGGTGCGCAGGTATGCATCGGTGCGGTATACAGGCCGGTATGCAGGTATGTACCGAAGCAGTATACAGGTCAGTGCACAGATATGTAACGGAGCAGCACACAGGTCAATACCGTATCAGTACAGAGGTCAGTATGCGGAAATCTCAAGTGGTTACAAAACTCCATATTTAGGAATCTTTTGTTCATTGTCTTTTGAAATGGCTGACTGCACAATGAAGGTAACAGTGTGAGGCGCTTTTGCCGATGAACACAGACTGCAGGATTTTACTGACATGCATTTTTGGACCGGATACCGGCAGGGCAGTGACAGGCATTTATGACCGGGCAACCGCAGGTAATGAAAGCCGGATCAGGAGAGAACAGGAGGAAGGGGATGGCTGAGAACAGGGACACAGGCATGGAAAACATGGAAATGAAGGAAAACCATAGCAGCGTCACGGCGGCTGTGACTGCGCTGGTGCGCTACGCAGTGAAGAGAGACCTGATCACTGCGGATGACGCGGTCTTTGCAGCAAACAGTATTTTTGATCTCATGAGGATGGATCCTCCCGGAGATTATATGCCTCTGGAAGAAGACGGCCCGGTGGATTTCACAGGTCTTGCCGATCTTTCGGATACTATGGGCAGCAGCTGCAAAGATGCCTGCGGAATCGGCGCAAGTGCCGACGACGGGTCGGAACTTGCTGCGATCCTGCAGGTTCTGCTGGATGATGCAGCGGCGCGGGGAATCATCGACAGCGGAGTTGCCAGCAGGGATCTGTTTGACACCCGGATCATGGGCTGCATCACACCCCGCCCCTCGGAAGTGGTACGTGTCATGGCCGCCAGATACAGCAGGTCTCCCCGCCTGGCGACGGACTATTTTTACAGGCTGAGTCAGGACGTCGATTACATCCGCCGCTACCGCATTGTGAAAGACAGAAAGTGGATCGCCCCCACCCGCTACGGCGATCTTGATATCACCATCAATCTCTCCAAGCCGGAAAAGGATCCCAAGGCCATTGCCGCAGCGCTGACCGCAAAACAGGGCGACAAGTATCCCAGGTGTCTGCTCTGCAGCCAGAATGTCGGCTACGCGGGACGTCTGGATCATCCGGCCAGACAGAATATCCGTCTGATCCCCCTTTCCCTTGCCGGGGAGCAGTGGTATATGCAGTATTCTCCCTACGTCTATTATAATGAACACTGCATCGTCCTCTCCGGTGAGCACCGTCCTATGCAGATCGAGAGGAAGACCTTCGAGAGACTTCTGCAGTTTCTGCAGAAGTTCCCGCATTACACCATCGGATCCAATGCAGACCTTCCCATCGTGGGAGGCTCCATCCTGACCCATGAGCATTATCAGGGAGGCAATTATACCTTCGCCATGGCAAAGGCAGCCTGCAGGGAGCAGATCCGCTTTGCGGATTATCCCGATATCGCGGCAGGGATCGTGGACTGGCCCATGTCTGTCATCCGCCTGGACGGCAGAGATCCCGGGAGACTTGTCGAACTCGCAGACAGGATCCTCTCCGCCTGGCGCGGGTATACAGATGAATCCGCGGGGGTCTATGCCTTCACGGAAGGCGTGCCCCACAATACAATCACTCCCATCGCCAGGATGAGGGACGCTGCCGCATGCGGGATCGATGTTCCCGGAAAGCCGGACTCACAGGCCTGCGGAAAGGAAAGGGAAGCCAATGACTGCAGCGGCAAAGATCTCGTTTATGAGCTGGATCTGGTCCTGCGCAATAACCGCACTTCAGAGGAGTACCCCCTGGGAATTTTCCACCCCCACCAGGAGCTGCACCATATTAAAAAGGAAAACATCGGTCTGATCGAAGTCATGGGCCTTGCCGTGCTGCCGGCCCGCCTCCTGTCAGAGATGGATGTCCTGGCCGCAGCGATCATGGACGGAAAAACCCCTCAGGATCTGCGGAAAGACCAACAGACAGAGGCTCACGCGGACTGGGCGGAAGCTTTTTTGAAAAAATACCCTGCCTATGCGCCGGAAAAACTGGCATCTGTCACGGACCGGGCAGAGCGGGATGCTCTCCGCGCAGGTCTGGACCGCATCATCGAGGAGGAGATCGGTCTGGTCTTCGCAAAGGTCCTCGAACACTGCGCTGTATTTGCAGATACGCAGGAAGGACATCTTCAATTTGAACATTTTGCGGAAACGGTGTAGACTAGGAATGTGGCCGTGAGCATGCGGGCGGCAGCCTGCCTGTGCGGTACAGTGTAATAAACGGAAATGCAATAATTGGAAATGAAACACCGCAATCAATGAATTTGGAAAGAAACGACGCAGAATAAGTGCCGGAGGGATACTATGGCTATTTTAGTGACAGGTGGAGCAGGATTTATCGGAAGCCACACGGTTGTGGAGCTTCTGGATGCAGGATACGATGTAGTGATCGCTGACAATCTCTACAACGCAAAGGAGATGGTGGTTGACCGCATCGAGAAGATTTCGGGAAAACGGCCCAGATTCTATAAGCAGGACATCTGTGACCGCGCCGGTCTCGAGGAGATTTTTGAAAAAGAGAAGATCGATGCCGTGATCCACTTCGCGGGCTACAAGGCTGTCGGCGAATCCACCCGCATGCCCATCGAGTATTACCGCAACAATCTGGATTCCACACTCACGCTCTGTGATGTGATGAGAAATCATGGCTGCAAGAAGATCGTCTTCTCCTCGTCTGCAACGGTCTACGGCGATCCCGCCTTTGTTCCGATCACCGAGGAGTGCCCCAAGGGGATCACAACCAATCCCTACGGTGAGACCAAATCCATGCAGGAGAGGATCCTGACCGATATCTGGCGCGCAGACAATGAGTGGCGCGTCATGCTGCTGCGCTATTTCAACCCCATCGGCGCCCATGTGAGCGGCCTCATCGGCGAAGATCCCAAGGGGATCCCCAACAACCTTCTCCCCTATGTTGCACAGGTTGCCTCCGGCAAGCTGGAGATGGTCCATGTGTTCGGCAACGACTACGACACTCCCGACGGCACAGGCGTCCGTGATTACATTCATGTCGTCGATCTGGCAAAGGGCCATGTGAAAGCCATTGAGGGAATGGAGAAGCTGGAGGGCGTCAATGTCTTCAATCTCGGCACCGGCATCGGCTACAGTGTTCTGGATATCATCCGCGCATTTTCCAAGGCCTGCGGCAAGGAACTTCCCTATGTCATCGATCCCCGCCGTCCCGGCGATATCGCGACCTGCTATTCCGATCCCGCAAAGGCGAAGGAAATCCTGGGATGGTCCGCGGAAAAGAATCTTCAGGACATGTGTGCAGACGCATGGCGCTGGCAGTCCAATAATCCCGACGGTTATGTAGAGTAAATACTGCCCCTGCGGCTTTTTACTCCCTTATCTTTTAAGTGAACAGGATCCGGGGATCCTTAAGAGGTTTCCCGCTTCATTGAGAGCTCCGGCCCCGGCCGGGGCTCTTTGCGTCCTGTCCGGAGCCTGTAACAGATTGAAGGCCTGAGGAGTCTGGGGATGCCGGGCAGCCGGATCAACTTGTTGTTTATCAATAAAAACTGATAAAATACCGATAAAATACAGAGAAAGGATTGAAAAGAAAGCCCTGAAATTGTACACTCTTGAGTGACTGTGTGCCCTGACGCCTATTGTATATCAGGGGCTTTTCGGCACATCCCTGTACACTTACGTGCTCTTGCACGACAGGAAAGAAGGAGAATGAATGGAGAATCTGAAAAAATGGCTGAAACGTGCTGTGGGCGCGGTCCTTTTTCTCGCGATCCTGGCCGTCATGGTGCTTCGGCTGGACAGCGCGCTGAAGCTGATTCAGGAGGATAATCTGTGCGGCCGGTTTTATGACTATCCGGACGATACTTTTGATGTGACTTTTCTCGGGTCTTCGTTTGCCCTGTACGGGATTTATCCCATGGAGCTCTACCGCGATTTCGGTATCGCCTCCTACAATCTCGCCACGGGCAATCAGTCCATCGAGGCCTCTTATTATCTGGCAAAGGAATCCATCGAGAAGGACCATCCCTCTCTGATCGTCATGGACTGCAACATGGCATGGGTCGATCAGGAGACGATGAAATCTCAGTATATCCACTATATTACGGATACAATGCCCTATACCTCCAGGAACCGCCTTGAGATCATCAGAGAGCTCGCCGAGGAGGAAGAGGATCTCAAGCCCATTATGTTCCCCCTGATCGCATATCACAGCAGATGGCAGGAACTGACCTATGAGGATGCCCTTCCCCAGGCCAAGGAGATGGTCTACGGCTGCAAGGTGACCAGCCGTGTCGAGATCTCCAATCCCTTCAAGGAACCCAAGTACGTGGAAGGCGTGACTGTGCCGCAGACATCTGTCAAGTATCTGCAGAAGATCATCGATCTGTGCAGGGAAAACGACACGGAGCTTCTGCTGATCAACATTCCGGTTCTGGGCAAAAACAAGTTCTTTGACCAGTCCGGCTTCAACCAGCGCTGGACCGCGGCGCAGGAGATCGGCAGGATCGCGGAAGAGAACAATATTCCCTATCTCGAATATTTTGCCGGATGGAAGGAACTGGGCTTTGACCTTGAAAGAGACGCCATGGACGGAGAGCACCTCAACCGCTGGGGAGCTGCCCGCTTTACAAGCTTCCTGGGCAATTATATGAAGGAGCACTATGATCTGCCGG
The DNA here is from genome assembly GCA_002390025.1 of Lachnospiraceae bacterium UBA4380. Lineage (GTDB taxonomy): Bacteria > Bacillota > Clostridia > Lachnospirales > Lachnospiraceae > CAG-791. Next base: position 15,595 of record DGRU01000165.1, on the reverse strand, counting down.
ACAGAAGAGGGACCGGCGGCGCCTATGAAGTGATCGATGCCGATCTGGAGAAATATCCGGTCAGCCGCATGCGCGATTCTCTGCGCAGGGCCCTGTTTCTGCGGGACTATGCCGCAGCTCTCAGGAGCGACGCCAGCGAGGCGGAAGGGACACCGGTCGAAGACGCTCTGGTCCTGATCACTCTCAACGGAATGGTCAACGACGATATTCTCACAGAGGAACAGGCCAAAGTGATCCAGGGATTCGGCATTCAGCAGGATCTGAGCGAGCTCGAGACCCATTCCTGGCTGGCAGTGATCGACGGAGGAAAGCTGGTGTATGAGACAGTTCCCGGGGAAGAGGATTCCACCGACGCCTATGAGGGAACTGCAGGTCTTCTGAATTACAGAGTGACCAGCGGCAGAGTGGAGGAAGAGACAGGAGCGATCCGCAGCGATGCCTCCATTACAGTCAACAACGTGGAGTACACATCAGACAACCGCGGTCTTCACTTTGCAGTATTTGAGAAGTCCACAGGAAAATTGATGGATGCCTGCTGGCTGGATATCAACAGCTATGCACTGAGCTGCAACCACGACAATCACTGACGGCGGCGGGAGGTTTTCATGGCATTTTTTTCATGGCAGTTTATTCTGTTTCTGACAGTGTCACTCGCTGTCTACTATATTGTGCCCGGGAGATTCCGGTGGCTGGTTCTGCTGGCTTCCAGTGCCTGGTATTATGTCGTCGGCGGAGGCCTTAAATCCTGCGTCTATGTACTGGTCACGGTCATCACGACCTATCTGGGCGCAGTCATCATCGACAATATGCAGAGGAAAGTGGACGAACAGCTCAAGGGCAGGTCCACGGAGGCAGGCACGGTCAAGCTCTCCCGCGAGGAGAAAAAGCAGGTCAAGGCTCTGGGACAGAAGAAAAAGAAGAGGGTCATGGTGCTCGTTCTCCTGATCAACTTCGGAATCCTGATCGTGCTCAAGTACGGTTTCTTTGTCAGCACCAACCTGAACGGCCTGCTGGAGCGCTTCCACACTTCCGGCCGTCTTCCGGAGGTCAGCTTCCTGATTCCCCTGGGTCTGTCTTTCTATACTTTCCAGACCATGGGCTACCTGATCGACGTCTACCGGGGAAAATACAGCGCCGAGCGCAACATCCTGCGCCTGTGCCTCTTTACAACCTATTTTCCCTCTGTCCTGCAGGGACCGATCAACCGCTTTGACGATCTGGCAAAACAGCTCTACGAGCCGCACACATTTGACGATCTGCAGTTCAGGGAAGGCCTTCTGCGCATGCTGTGGGGTATCTTCAAGAAGATGATCATCGCGGAGCGGGCCGCCATCATTGTCAACGAGGTCTTCGGCAACTTCGAGACCAGCCGCTATGCCGGTTTTACCCTGGTGGTGGGTATCCTTCTCTACAGTGTTCAGCTCTACTGTGACTTCGCCGGCGGCATGGATATTGTCTTCGGCGCGTCCCAGATGTTCGGTATCCATCTGAAGGAGAACTTCCGTCAGCCCTATATGGCGCGGAGCGTCTCCGAATTCTGGCAGAGATGGCATATTTCCCTGGGCAACTGGATGAAGGACTACGTCTTTTATCCCATCGCCCTGTCCAAGCCTTTTGCAAAGATGCAGAAGACTCTGAAAAAGAACGTCAACCCTTATTTCGGAAAGGTATTTCCCTCTTTCCTGGCGTCCTTTATGGTCTTTGTTCTGGTCGGTATCTGGCACGGAGCCAACTGGAAGTTTGTCTACTACGGTCTCTATCAGGCGACCTTCGTCTCCACGGAGACCCTGTTTGAGAAGCCCTATGCGGACCTGCGCCGCATCTGCCGTGTCAGGGAGGAGGCTGCCGGCTGGAAGCTGTTCCAGATGATCCGCACGCTGACCATCCTTTCCATCGGCCGTTACGTCGATGTGGTGCCGGATATGCCCACAGTCATCCGCGCGCTGAAGGCGACATTCTCCACCTTCAATCCCTATATTTTCTTTGACGGAAGCCTTTATACCCTCGGTGTGGATGAGCGGAATTTCGGACTCCTGATCCTGATGATCCTGCTGATCGCCGCCGTGGATGTCATCAACGAGCGGGGACAGACGGTGCGCGGCATCATTGCCAGGCAGCAGTTCCCCTTCCGCTGGATCGTCTATCTTGCCGCCATCGCGGCTGTGGTCGTCTTCGGCATGTACGGTCCCGGTTTCAATATGTCTTCCTTTATTTATGCACAGTTCTGATCGGACGCCTGGCCTCGCGGATGCGGGGCCGGGCTGTATGTGTTTTCAGAGCAGAGAGGCAAAAAAATGAGCAATACGAGAAATATTCTGGAATATCTGGAAAATACCGCCCGCAGACTTCCCGACAAGGTCGCATTTGTCTGTGAGGAGGACAGGATCACGTTTTCCGAGCTTCGCCGCAGGGCAGCGTCCTACGGCATGCGGATCGCAAGGGATGCGGGCTTTCAGACAAGGCGTCCTGTCTGTGTGATCGGAGAGAGAGATATCAATGCCCTGGTCTGCATGCTGGCCTGTGTCTACAGCGGCAATTTTTATGTGCTGGTGGATTCTTCACTCCCCAGGGCGCGCATTGAGAAGATGCTGCAGGTGGTCGATTTCATCGGCGCCGTCAGCTGCAGCAAAGAGCGGTATGAGAGCGACAGGCTGCTGTTTTCGGATGTCTATGAGGCCGATGCGGCTTTTAGCGGCTGTGATGGAGAGAACGGGCAGGAGCCCGCTGAGGCGGCTTCCTTTACACAGGGAGAACTGGACCGGTTTGTCGCCGACCGTCTTGCCGGGAGCTGTTCCTTTGACCCCCTCTACGGCATCTTTACTTCCGGGACGACCGGCGATCCCAAGCTGGTGGTCAAGAGCCATTCCTCTCTTGCGGGCTTTATTGACATGTTTACGGAGATGTTCGGCTTCGAGGAGTCCGATGTCCTGGGCAATCAGTTCCCCTTTTATTTTGATGCCTCGACCAAGGATCTCTTCTGCTGCCTCAAGTGCGGACTGACGGTCCACATCATCCCCAAGAAGTATTTTTCCTTCCCGCAGTATCTGATCAACTACCTGATCGACCAGAAGATCACGAAGATCATCTGGGTCCCCTCGGCCCTGTCGCTGGTGGCAAATACGGACAGCCTGCGGAATTTCGGGATCCCGGAGACCCTCACCAAGGTCTTTTTCGTCGGGGAGCAGATGCCGGTCAAGCAGCTCAATTACTGGAAAAATCTGATGCCTCAGGTCGAATTTATCAATATTTACGGCGCAACCGAGACTGCAGGCAACTTTTTATACTATATTTATGATAAAATATTAGAGGATGACAAGCGCCTCCCCACCGGCAGACCCTTCCCGGACACAAAGGTTTTCCTCCTTAAAGAGGACGGGACCATGGTGCAGAAGACAGGGGAGATGGGCGAAATCTGCGTGGTCAGCAATACGCTCTCCCTGGGCTATTACGGAAAACCGGAGATGACGGCAGAGGTCTTCGTGCAGAACCCCTTCTCGGCCTATCGGGAGATCATGTACAAAACCGGAGACCTGGCCGCCTATGATGAGGACGGCAATATTGTCTGGGCTTCCCGCAAAGACTTCCAGATCAAGCATATGGGCTACAGGATCGAGCTGAGTGAGATCGAGATCACGCTGGGGGCGATCCCGGAGATCGGGGAGTGCTGCTGTGTCTACGACGAAGACAAGAAAAAGATCTATTTCTACTATCAGGCGGAGAGGGATCTGAAAAAGGAGATCGGCAGGCAGGTCCGCGAGAAACTGCCCAAATACATGTTCCCCTCAAAATATATCCTGCTCGATGCCCTGCCCCACAATGCAAACGGCAAGATCGACCGCAGGAAGCTGGCCGGCATGTAATTAAAGGCATGCAGGTAAATGTTTGCAGGTAAAGGCATGCAATTAAAGGCATGCAGGTAAATGTTTGCAGGTAAAGGCATGCAATTAAGGGCATGCGGCTAATACGACACAAAATACTATAAAAAGAGGTAATCAGCAAAAATGGAAGAAAACAGAGAAGAACTTATGGAGATTCTGGAAGAGACCAGACCTGAACTTGACTTTGAGAATGAGACCGCACTGATCGACGATCAGCTTCTCGATTCCTTTGATATTATTTCCATCGTCAGTGAGATCAACGATACCTTTGATATCAGCATCAATGTCAACGACCTTCTGCCGGAGAACTTTAACTCCGTGGATGCCATCCTTGCCCTGATCAAAAAGCTTCAGGAGGAATAAGCAGAACAGGGCGGCCTGTTTTGCTTCGCCCCTTCCTTCCAGCAGTGTACGGCGGCCGGTTTGCAGTTGAAAAACCGCAGCCTGTGTGCGGCAGCTGCCTGAAGACTTCGCCGGTGTGCAGCTGCCGTCAAAAAACCGCAGCCGGGCTGTGCCCTGCTGCGGCCGGATTCACAGGAGAATTCCTGTAACTTTTCCTTTTTCCTTATGCTTTTTCGATCAGGCGGGCCTTGAGGAGGTCATATTCCTCCTGTGAGATATCTCCCCTGTCGCGAAGGCGTGAGAGCTTGAGGATCTCGTCGGCAATGCTGTTAGAAGCGGGTTCCGGACTATCGTGACCGCCGAACACGTCGCTGTCAAGAAAAGCGGATTCCGCGTCGGAAGCTTTGTTTTTCCGGACATAGGGCATGATGAGCTGCATGGCCTGGCGCATTTTTTCGGTATCTTTGAGAAAATAGGTTACATGAAGGACTTCGCCGTCGCGCATGGAGAGCTGAACCAGTCCGTTTACAAGACGGGCGGGTGCTGAGACAGAACGGACATCTGTGATGTCTTCGTAGGCATATTTCTTACGTCCGATTTTGACACAGGAGTCCTGGAAAACGGCGTTAGGGGTAGTATAGGTTCCTTCAATTGTGATTTTTTTCATATTTTTTCCTGTTGTACGGCCATGAGCCGGATTTGTCTGGGTATACGATGTTTCATGCAGATTACATTTTAAGATAATCGCCTGAAATGCCGGATGTCAAGAAAAAGAGTGTTTGAGTTGTAACATTATTGACCCGGATATGGCAGATGCCCCGCGCTGCGGGTGATTTGTTCAGGAGGCTGGCGGTTTATGGAAAACGAGATTGAAAAACAGAAAGAGAAGGCTGCACTTCCGGTCTCAAAAGATATGCTTTTGCAGTCTTTTATGTCTGACTATATCAGGATGTTCCTGGTCGACCTGGAAACAGACACTTATCAGCTGCTGTATGAGAGAGAAGAGGATCCTGTACTTGCGGAGCTGGTGCGCAATGCTTCAACCTACTCGGTTTTTAACCGGCTGAACAGCCATCTCCTGCCGGACACCTCTTTTGCTGCCTGGCGTGAAGTGGCGGGCAGCCGGGAGAATATCTGCAAGATGCTGGAGAAAAAGGATTTTTTCAGCTTTGTTTTCCCTCTCCGCAACCGCAATAACTGGATGCGGATCGATGTGCACCTGCTCGAAAAACAAAACGGCGTCCCCAAACTTGTCATGATCGGACAGCCGTTGCCGGGGCGCGGGCCCGCCGGCTCGCCCATTGCCGTGTCGGATGATACCGCATATTCACAGGAGCTGGAGGATTACCTGTATGTTCTGCGGCGCCGGCTGGAACAGGAGCAGAGGTACAAGGTCACCATGCTGGAAGAGGCGGCGGGTGTCTTTGAGCTCAACATCACCAATGGAATTGTGCTCTTTGCCGAGGTGAACGACCCGGATATTTTCTATTATGTTCCCGGAGTGGATGTTCCCGGACCTTTCAGACATATCAATGAATCCTGGCGGAAACGTCTGGTCATCCCGGAAGAAAGGAAGATCTATGACCGGATCTTCAACCGGGATGCACTGCTGGAGGCCTACAGCAACGGGAACGACAAAATCGATTTCACCTACCAGGTCAGGGACAGGCGGGACAGGGAGGCCTTTCTCCGCGAGACCATTCTGATGACAAAGGATGTTCATTCGGGAGATGTGACCGGACTGGCCGTACTGCGTGATATTACGGAACAGAAGACCGTCGAGAGAGAGAGCCGCAGGCGTATGAACATGATCGCGGCTCTGTCCCTGGATTATTCGACCGTCTATCTGGTGAATCTCGATACCGATACCTATGAGATCTACCGCCGGGATGAGCATATCATGTCCTCGTATTCGGACTGCTTTGTGCCTTCCTTCCAGGAGACAGCCAGGCTTTTCGCCGAGCAGACCATCTACGAACAGGACAGGGAAAAATTTGTTTTTTTTCTGGAAACGGACACGCTTCGCAGAAATATGATGGATAAGGACATTTTTACCTTTACTTTCCGGGCGGGAAGAACGCGCGCGCCCATGTATTACAGGGCCAAGATTGTCCGGGTGGGAGAGAGCACGGAAGTTCTCAATGAAGTGATTGCCGGATTTGCCTGCATCGAGGACGAACGTCAGGCCGAACAGCAGCAGAGACGGCTTCTGGAAAACGCCCTGGAGAGGGCCAGGAACGCAGACCGGGCCAAGAGCCTGTTTCTGACCAATATGTCCCACGATATCCGGACACCCATGAACGCGATTCTGGGATTCACGCGGATCGCACTCAAACATATCGACGACGAAGAGAGGGTGCGGGACTGCCTGGAAAAGATCCTGGATTCCGGAGATCATCTTCTGGAACTGATCAACAATGTCCTGGATATGAGCAGGATCGAGAGCGGACGCATGGAACTGCATGAGACCGACTGCGCCCTGGAGGACACAGTCAGTTACGTGCATGATGCCCTGCTCCCCCAGATCAGGAATAAACAGCAGGATTTGACGGTCGTGATGGGAACGGGTGCCGGTGCCCAGTTCCGCTACGACCCCCTGGTCATGCGCCAGCTTTTGCTCAATCTTCTGAACAATGCCGTGAAATTTACCGGGGTCGGAGGAAAAATACATCTGGAGATCGAACAGGAAGAACCTTCACCCAGGGGATATGCGGCGCTCAGGATCAGTGTCCGCGACAACGGCATCGGAATGAGCGAGGAGTTCGTTGACCGTATTTTCGATCCTTTCGAGAGAGAATATAACTCAACTCTGAGCAAAGTGCCCGGAAACGGGCTGGGAATGGCCATCTGCAAGGGAATCGTCGAAACGATGGGCGGCACCATCGATGTCCACACCGAGCAGGGTGTCGGGACAGAGGTCGTCATCCATCTCTCTCTGCGCCTTCAGGAGAAAGACAGGGAAGCGGAGGGCGGACCCGGGAGAAATCTCCTGGAAGACAGATCCCGGGACAGAAGGGCGGCACAGGAGAACAGACAGATTCTCTCCGGCGGAGACGGACCCGGCGCACAGGCCGGCCATCCCGCTCCGGAAAGAGACTTTTCCTCCACTGACCTCTTTGTGGAGCTCGATCCCCACGGGAAGAGGATCCTGATCGTTGAGGACAATGAACTCAATATGGAGATTGCCTGCGAACTGCTCGAGGAGGCCGGATTTACGGTTGAGAAAGCCTGCAACGGCCGGGAGGCGGTCCGCATGGTGGCGGTCTCCGAGAAGGATTATTATGACGCGATCCTGATGGATGTTCAGATGCCGGTTATGGACGGCTATGAGGCGACATCGAGAATCAGGAGTATGCAGGACCTCGACCACGCCGGCATTCCCATTGTGGCTATGACTGCGAATGTGTTCGAGGAAGATATGCGCAAATGCCTTGAGGCAGGTATGGATGCCTTTATTGCAAAACCGATCGAGTCGGACAAGGTGATCCGCACGCTCAGACCGGTCCTGCAAGCCCACGGCAGGATCACACCCCGGAATAAGAAGACCTATGTGCCGGAAGCTGCCGGACGCCCCCTGGGAAAGGAGTAGCTGGACGATATGAAAACCCGATTCAACAACTGGAAAAGATGGTTTCTGGTTCCTTTCCTGTGTATTCTGCTGGCGCTGGCAGGAGGATGCGGCGGGACCGCTTCCCGGGAGCGCGGGGAGAAACAGGACGCGCAGGAACTGCAGAGAATTGAGGCTTCTGCAGAAAACCCGGCCTCGGGGGAATTTGATGATCTGCAGGAAACCGACGCGGATGAGGGCGGAGATTCCTACGACCCGGAATCCGACTACGGAGGAGAGGAGACTGAAAGCCGGGATTCCGGAAGCGGAGAGATCGAGGAGAACGGTGTCTACACCACCATGGAGGATGTTGCCCTCTATCTCCACACTTACGGAAAACTGCCGCTCAATTTCATGACCAAAAAAGAGGCCAGAGCTCTTGGCTGGTCCGGAGGCTCCCTGGAGGATTACGCCCCCGGCATGTGCATCGGCGGCGATTACTTCGGAAACTACGAGGGGACTCTTCCGGACGGAAAATATCACGAGTGTGATATCAACACGCTGGGTGCAAAGCGTAGAGGTGCGGAGCGTCTGATCTATTCCGACGACGGCCGGATCTATTATACCGATGATCACTATGAGACGTTCACACTTCTGTACAGGAGCAGCGAATGATGGATAAAAATACACATGATCACACTGTTGACCTGTCCGGTGTCCGTGACCGGGCTTTGCTCCACGCAAGACTTCAGGATTCGCTCGGTCTGCCCTCCTGGTACGGCAGAAATCTGGATGCTCTGTACGATGCTCTGACAGACGCATCAGCCCCGCTAAAGATCTGTTTTACCGGCTGGGAGGCACTGCAGGAGTCGGAGCCGGAATATTTTGACCGCTTCTGCCGGGTCCTTCGGGATGTGGAATCTGCCCTTGCCGGGAGCACCTTTGCTTTTGCCCAGTCACCCGAAGTGTTTTACGCCGCGGAGAAAGAAAGTTCACCGGAGGATTTTTACACCAAAGAGAACTTTTCTGCGGCGGAGGACAGCGCGGCGGAGGGCAGTTCCGAGGACATTTTTGTGCCGGAGGATATCAGCCCTTCGAGTCTGCCTGCTGAGGAGGACTGAAAAGGACTGTCTGAAAAGTCACTTGCGATTACCCGAAAGGAGATGTCAGTGGGAGAAAAAAGGACACTTATCATCACAGATCTGCATGGCTGCTATGATGAATGCAGAGAACTCCTGGACAAAATGGCCTTTGACGAAGAAAATGACACACTGATCAATCTCGGAGATACCATCGACAGGGGGCCGAAGATCTACGAGACCTTTGTGTTCCTGCGTGATCTCAAGGAGAGGATGGGCGAACGCCTGGTCCTGATCCGCGGCAACCACGAACAGATGATGCTCGACGCATGTGCGGAGGGTGGAAGAAGCAGGGACCTGTGGTATTATAACAGCGGTGAAAAAACGGTTTTTTCTTTTCTTCATAATAAACACAGGGTTCAGGAATTTCTCGACTGGTATGAGGCCATGCCCTACTACTATGCCGCAGAGAACTTCAACTGTGTTCATGCGTCCCTGACAGATCCCGACCCGGCTGCCAATGCGATCGAGACCCTGATCTGGGGCCGCGATACGGATTACTCCGGAAAAATTGTCATGACCGGACACACGCCCTACAGGGCTCCGCTCTATTTTCTGGGCGGACAGTACGGAAAAATCAAAGAAGATGTATGGACAGTCCTGCCTGAAACGGGTATGATAGCTCTGGACACGGGGTGTGTCTACGGCAACCGCCTGACAGGCATGGTCCTTCGTGAGGACGGCACCTTTTTCATCACCTCCGTCAAGTCCAATGTGAAGAAATAAAATAACAAGACCCCATCACCTGTTTCTCGTGTCATCTGCGGAAAGCCCGGCGAGGCAGGTGCTGTTTATGCGTCATAACGAAAAACCGCACGCGGTATTTAACATCAGAGAGGGAAGCATGTCCACGAACGAATTAAAGAACTCCAGGATGCAGAAAGAAAAGGGAAGAGGGTCTTCCGGCAAAAATGACAGAAAACCCATATCAATGTCAAAGCTCCGTTCCGTCGGCGCAATTCTTTCCCTGCTGCAGGCAGTCATAGCGGCGCTGCTGATCTATCTGCTCAACGGAACAGGGATGATTCCCTGGAAATATATCATGACGGCTTTTGCAGTACTTGGATGTATGGTGCTGGCCGTGATCCTGCTGATCAATATACGCAACCGCAGGGCCAGGATCGCAGGTATTGCCCTGAGCATTCTCATGATCATCGTCCAGCTGGTCGGATGCAATTACCTGTACCGGACCATGAATCTTCTCAGGAACTCAGAGAGCTCCTACAAGACAGATTATCTCGACCTGGTTGTCCGCAGCGATGACTCCGCCCAGGAGATCGCCGACACGGCAGGATATCAACTCGGCATTGTAGACGACCTGAGCAGGGACGAAAAGGACACACTGCTGGAGACCCTGCGCAGAGAGACCAGAGAAAAGAGCACAGAGGATATTGAGTACAAGACCTACAGCTCCGCCCTGGAAGCAGCTCAGGCTCTGCTGGACGGAGAAGTGGATGCAGCAGTCTACAGGGAGGCCTACGGCTCTGTCCTGGAAGAGGTCATAGATTCCTATGAGGAAAAGGTGCGTGTGGTCTGGAATTACGAGGTCCGCACGGAAATGGAATATGAGTCGGTCGAGCCCGGAGAGCCCTTCCACCTGCTGATCAGCGGTATCGATGTCAAGGGAGATATCTCACAGGCCAGCCGCAGTGACGTCAACATTATTGTCACGATCAATCCCAAGACCAAGAAGATTCTGATGACAACGACGCCGCGCGACTATTACGTGGAGATCCCCGAGGTGTCCTATGGCCAGCGCGATAAGCTCACCCATGCGGGAATCTACGGCGAAGATGCTTCGATCCGGACCCTGGAAAATCTCTACGGGATCGACATCAGCTATTATGTCCGTGTCAACTTCACGACCCTGATCGACATCGTCGATGCCATCGACGGCGTTGACGTCTGGTCCGACTATGACTTCGACTGCTTCACAGACGACAAGGTCCATATCAATCAGGGCTGGAATCACCTCAACGGCCGCGAGGCCCTGGCTTTCTGCCGCGAGCGCTACAGCTTCCCGGACGGCGACAACCAGCGAGGCAAGGATCAGGAGGCAGTTCTCAAGGCGATCATCGAGAAGGTCACTTCCCCCGCGCTGATCGTCAATGCGAGTGCCCTGCTCGACAGCATGAGCGGATCCTTCCAGACAGACCTTCCTGAGACCAAGATTGCGGAGCTCATTAACCAGCAGCTTTCTGAGGGAACTGACTGGGTCATCCTCCGCCAGGCAGCCGAGAGCGGCGGCGGGGGCATGGAATACACCTACTCCGGCGGCGTCGCATCCGTCACATGGCCTGATGAGTACAGTGTCAAGAAGAACACCGCGCGCATGAGGATCATCCTGGATGAAAGGCCCCAGGAGTAAAACAAACTGAAGAGACAATCAAATAGCCCACCGGCAAATTGCCGGTGGGCTTGCTTTTTCAGTTCAGTCTGTAAATGCTCAGGAACGAGCCGATCTGGGCCGGAGAACCGGACGGCGCACGCGCTTGCTGCCGCCGATAAACATGAAATCGAAGCGGTAGACAAGCAGGTGTGTAAACAGGAACAGGCCTGCTGCGATCACTACATCAGAGAAAGAATGCTGCTTGATCAGCATGGTGGAGAGTGTGATCAGAATGCCGATTACAGTGATGACTGCGCGCCAGAATCCGCGAACCTGCTTCCTGTAGACATGACCGTCATCGGTCTGCCAGTTCCACTCCCAGGCGGCTGCGACGATCGCGAGACTGTTGAACACATGAATGCTGGGTGTCAGGTTTGTCGGCGTGTCAATGAGATAGAGCATTGAGATCATATGCGTAAACACATTGTCAACCGGCATGGTCTCGGGTCTGAGCAGATGAATGTTGGGGAAGATGACGGAGACAACAATGAATATTGTCATTCCGATCACCAGTGTAGTGCAGAGCCTGTGGTAGAACTCCTCGTTTTTCATCACGAGAAATACACAGAAGACGGTTACATAAGGAAACCAGAGCATATAGGGGATGACAAAAACCGGTGAGAAGGGGATCATGTCATCGACATTTGTATGGATTACAGTGTAGTGCAGGCGGTTCCAGTGTTCGATCAGCATGAAAGACAGCAGATATGCGATCATATAGCCGATCATCGGCCGCAATGTCCGGAGCTTTTCTAAAGGAAAGGCTCCGCTAAAACGTCCTCCTGCGAAAGATTCCTTTCTCTTATTCATGAAAAATTACCCTCTTTGATGACTGATTGATAGCTGATTGATAACTGGTTGATAGCTGATTGATAAATGATTGTTAAAAATTATTTTTTATATTGGCTACAGGCATGTTACATCTTTATGGTTTTCTTGGCAATATTTTTTTTCAATCGTTTATGAATTGTTCATAAAATCGTGCCGTGCGGGCGGTTAAAAAGAGGAATAGACGGACTTGTATTGGTGAAATCATATAAAAGGAAACTGTTTTCTCGGATGGATTATGAAGTATTTTCCGCTTGCACAACGTGATTCTTCTTGCTATACTTTGATTCTGTGACAGCTTAAAGTAATGAATACGGCGTTATTTGCCGGAATCTCTATACATAAGCATCTTACAAATGTACCAGAAGGGAGAATTAGATGTATTCAATTGAGGAAGTCAGAAAGGTTGATCCCGATATTGCGGCAGCTATTGAGCAGGAAGTTCAGCGCCAGAACGATCATATAGAATTGATTGCCTCTGAAAACTGGACCAGCAAGGCCGTTATGGCAGCCATGGGCAGCCCCCTTACCAACAAGTATGCGGAAGGTTATTCCGGCAAGCGCTATTATGGCGGATGCCAGGTGATCGACGTCGTCGAGACCATTGCGATCGAGCGCGCCAAAGAGCTTTTCGGATGCACCTATGCAAACGTGCAGCCTCACTCCGGCGCTTCCGCCAACCTTGCGGTAGAGTTTGCCATTCTCAAGCCCGGCGACACTCTGATGGGCATGAACCTCAATCAGGGCGGACATCTTACACACGGCAGCCCTGCCAATATCTCCGGTACTTATTATAATATCGTTCCCTACGGTGTAGATGAGAACGGCTTCATCGATTATGACGAACTCAAACGGATCGCGATTGAAGCAAAGCCCAAGATGATCATCGCCGGCGCTTCCGCTTACTGCAGGACCATCGATTTCAAGAAGTTCCGCGAAGCAGCCGATGCCTGCGGTGCAGTCCTGATGGCAGATATCGCCCACATCGCGGGTCTGGTCGTGGCCGGCCTTCATCCCAGTCCCTTCCCCTATGCAGATGTTGTGACAACTACAACACACAAGACTCTGCGCGGCCCCAGAGGCGGCATGATCCTGGCTATGGAAGAGACCGCGAAGAAGTTCAACTTCAACAAGTGTGTCTTCCCCGGAACCCAGGGCGGCCCTCTTGAGCATGTGATCGCAGCCAAGGCTGTCTGCTTCAAGGAGGCTCTGGATCCTTCCTTTAAGGAATACCAGCAGCAGGTCATCAACAATGCAGCCGCACTCTGCGAAGGTCTCAAGAAGAGAGGCGTTGATATTGTGTCCGGCGGCACAGACAACCATCTGATGCTGATCGACCTCACAAAACAGGATCTCACCGGCAAGGAAGTCGAGAAGTGGCTTGATGAGGCACATATCACTGCCAACAAGAATACTATCCCCAATGAGCAGCGTTCTCCTTTCGTGACCAGCGGCATCCGTCTCGGCTCCCCCGCTGCGACAACCCGCGGCCTCAAGGAAGATGATATGGACCAGGTTGCAGAGGCAATTGCCCTCGTCATCAGGGACAAGGAAGCAGGCATTGAGCCCGCAAAGGCGATCATCGCAAAGATCACCGCAAAGTATCCCCTGGACTGATCACAGGGATCAAAACACCATAATCCGAAATGACAGCGGCACCGCCTAAATGGCGGTGCCGTTTTTTTGCCGGCAGTAATGTGCGGACAAAGACATAGGAACATAATTGTAGGCAAATGACTGAATATTCCGATAATAATATATTTTTTACACTAATTAATTGACAAAATAGAGGTTAGTATATATAATAATCACATAAAGTACTTCAAGAAAAGGTGACGAGAAGCTCACCGATCAATCTTCTTTTATATTAGTTCAGACGCCAGCGGAGACAGTTTCGAATGATCGGACAGTCTCAAAGGACTATCCGTAAGGAGGCTGCTTCAAAGAGCAGTTTCGCAGGATCAGATCAGGAAGGCAGACAGCCGCCGGTCACTCCCATAATTTTCGGACATCCCGACAGGCAGTCAGGAGACGGAAAAAAAGAAGAAGAAAGGTAGGTACATGCCACCGGAAACATTTAATCTAAGCTCCATCAATCAGTTACAATTGAATATGTTCCGCAATTGAGTACACAAAGAGAAGTGATGAATCACAGCATCGGATATTTTGAAAGATCACAGCTCTGATGAATGAATTCACCTGACGAATAAAAACCCGACAGGAACTGGAATCGGAAACCGGAAAGATGCAGGATGGGAATCAGGATGGAACAGTCCTCTTTCGGATTATCGCATCGATCAGATAGTAGAGGAAAGGGATTGAGAGGTAAGTTTCGAAGGGAGCAGCAATTCAGGAAACAGATTGTAGATCCGGAGAAAGCACCAGAGAGTGCAACGGAGATCTGAATGCGGACATCACAGTACAATCAGTACAAAAGATGAAGAGGAAAGAGAGCGGAGAGCCAGACAAAAAGGAGGATAAGTCCATTGGATGGTGTTTTCTAAGGAAGAGTATTCGTCGTAGTAAGACCGTTGGAAAAGACGGCAGATGAATACTCTTCCTTCTTGCTGCGCAAAAACTGTCCGGATACTTCCTGTTCACGGCATAAAATAAAAACTGTCCTATATATTGTAGAACAATACACTGCATAGATTTAACCGTATAAATAAAAACATTCACCTAACCAATAAAAAAGAACTCCGGTTTCAGATCACTGATTCCGGAGTCTTTGTGCGTTAATAGGATTTATTTTTTATGGAAGAGTCTTTGTGCGTTAACAGGATTTATTTTCTGCGGAAAAGGCGGGTAAGCCCGCGGCCTCTGCTGCCGGAAGGGCGGGAGCCGGAATTCCTGCTGCCTGAAGCGGCAGTGCCTGCCTTATCCTCTGAGGAAGAGGCGTCGGGGACACAGCCGATGGAAGCATTATCGCTGTCGATCTCGGGGGCAGTCTCCATGGCAACACGTTCGTCGGCAGTATACTCTGCGGACGCAGCGGAGTCAGGAACCAGGCCGGCCTTCTTCTTCTCCAGGTTTTTCTGGGCAGTGGCAAGCATCAGCTTGATGCGGTTGAGCTGATTGACTTCGCTGGCGCCGGGATCATAGTCGATGGCGGCAATATTGGCCAGAGGATACTCCCTGCGGATGGCCTTGATGACACCCTTGCCGACTACGTGGTTGGGCAGGCAGCCGAAGGGCTGGATGCAGACGATATTTTCAACGCCGTCATTGATCAGCTCGATCATCTCTCCGGTGAGGAACCATCCTTCGCCGGTCTCGTTGCCGATGGAAACGATGGGTTCGGCAAACTTGACCAGATCATAAATGCTGGCGGGTGCCTCGAAGTGGACACTCTTTTCGTATGCCCTGTAAATGGGCTTGAGAGCGGCTTCGATGGCACGGATGCCGAGTGTGCTCTTTCTGGCGGTCTTCTTGCTCGTGCCCAGGTGTTCCGCCTTGTAGACCTGGTTGTAGA
>DGRU01000018.1:1881-9343 GCA_002390025.1 Lachnospiraceae bacterium UBA4380 | reverse complement strand
CGGACATGAAAAGATTCATGCGGAGCACCTCTTCCAGAATCTGTCTGCGAAGCGGGAGAGAGAATACATAAACCGGATATTTCCTGCAACGGAAGGCAATCTGCTCCCTGGCGTCTTTGCCGGTCAGAAGAATGATCTGCAGGTGTGGATTTCTGCCGGACAGCATGAGCAGATCGTCGATGCTCATGGCTCCTTTCCCGTTCAAGCTACAGAGCAGAATGTCCGGGGGCGGAGCGGTGCCGGCGGGCGACAGGGCCTGTCGGATCTCTGCCAGCGTATATGCCCTGGTGACACGAAGAGAAAGACCGGTCGATGTCGTGGCCTTCTGCACATCACGCAGGACCAGCAGGATCGACTGCATCATCTCTTCTGTGCCGGCTGCTGCAACAATGCCGCAGGAGGCATTCGTCTGTTTCATTTCTATACCTCAATGAATATTCTACTCGTCAGATAATTCCTGCTATCAGGGGTTTTACCGGGCATCAGAGTTTTTTCCCATATTATTCCGCCCGTTCCGCGTAAGCTTTCAGGCAGGCGGCCGGGACATATTCCCTGACCAGGTCGCTGGAACGGGCAGTCTGGACCGCTTCCTGCAGGCTTGCAGGGAGCTGTTCCAGTCCCCGCATGAGGACTGGATCCGCGCAGTAGAGATTGATATCGATGGACGCCGGCAGGGGCAGATTATGGTCGATTCCGTACAGGCCGGCGCGGATCAGAAGGGCAAATGCCAGATAGGGATTAGCCTGGGGGTCGGGGGAACGCAGTTCAATGCGTCTGCGGCCGGAGGGGTCCGCGGGAATCCGGATGAGCTGGCTGCGGTTCTGGACCGCCCAGCTGACGTAGCGCGGCGCTTCCATCCGACCCAGTCTGGCATAGGACTGTTCACTGGGATTGAGGAAGAGTGTGATATCCCGGATGTGCTTCATGATTCCCGCCATGAAGGCATCTGTGTGGTCACAGTCGTCCTCGCTGTGAACGGAAATATTGAGATGCATGCCATTGCCGGGTTCTCCGGGGAGAGGTTTTGGAGAAAAATCCGCTGCACGACCGTCCGCGGCACAAATGCTGCGGACTGCCCACTTGACGGTCGATGTATTGTCCGCCGCCGCGACCGGGTCGCTGTAGCGGAAGTCGATCTCCATCTGACCGGGTCCGCGCTCGTGGTGGGAGGACTCCGGTGTTATGCCCATCTCCAGGAGGGCGAAGCAGATATCCCGCCGAAGGTTCTCTCCCGCGTCCAGAGGCTCCACATCCATGTAGCCGCCCCTGTCAATGGGGGTCCTGGTCACTTCCCCCCGGGCGTCTTTTTTAAAGACGTAAAATTCCATCTCCGAGGCAAATTTCACTTCGATCCCCTTTTTTTCGGCGTCCCGAACAGCCTGGCGGAGAATATATCTGGTGTCCCCCTCGAAGGGAGTTCCGTCCGGATAAGCGAGGTCACAGAAAATACGGCAGACACGGCTGTCGGAAGGGCGCCAGGGGACAATGGAGATGGTCGACAGATCCGGCTTCAGAAAAAGATCGCTCCGCACATCCGCCTCAAAGCCGGCCACCGCAGAGCCGTCGATGGACACTCCCCACCGCACGGCGCGCTCCAGTTCCCCGGACATGATGGCTATATTTTTCTGATTTCCGAAGACATCAAAATAGGCCAAACGGATAAACTCCACATTTTCTTCCTCGACAAACTGCATCAGTTCTTCAAATCCCTGCATTGCTATTTCCTTTCCGACAGTTCTGACACTTTTTCCGGCAAAAACAGTCCTTCACCTCTCAGAGCTGCTTCTCAAATGATTTTTCAGGTCCTGCCTGTGAATCTGCGTCCTTCTGGCGCATTCACGGATGCATCTGCTTTGCCCTGCAAAGCCCTTCCGGAATATCCTCTACATTTTTGTATTGTATCTTTTTTCACAGGCGGCGCCGACCAGCCCCGCAAACAGAGGATGGGGGCGGTTGGGACGGGACTTAAACTCGGGATGTCCCTGTGTACCAATATAAAACGGATGACCGGCGTATTCAATCATTTCCACGATCCTTCCGTCCGGGGAAATACCGGACAGAGTGAGTCCCTCCTTTTCCATATCTTCCCGCACTTCATTGTTCACTTCATAGCGGTGGCGGTGGCGTTCCGAAATCGTGTCCTTTCCATATAGTCTGTGTGCCAGAGTTCCCGGACGCAGGGCACAGGGGCAGGCACCCAGGCGCATTGTACCGCCCAGATCGGTCACGTTTTTCTGCTCCGGCATCAGATCGATGACAGGATGCGCAGTTGCAGGATTCAGTTCCGCGCTGTTTGCGTCTTTCCAGCCGACAACATTTCGGGCAAACTCTGCAAACGCCATCTGCATGCCCAGACAGATTCCGAGAAAGGGGATATTCTTCTCGCGGGCGTACTGCGCCGCCAGAATCATCCCTTCCGTGCCCCGGGTGCCGAAGCCGCCGGGAATGATCATGCCGTCGATGCCGCCCAGCTGCTCAGACAGAATCCTCTCCGCGCCGCATCCGACCCTTGTTTCTTCTGCTGCTTGCGCGTCTTGTGCACCTTGTGCCTTTTCTGCTTCTTCTTTATTCCCGGGTGCTTTTTTACAGCAGTTTTCCAGTTCTTCGGAATCCACCCAGCGGATCTCCACTTCCGCCCTGTTTGCGATTCCGCCGTGATGCAGTGCCTCCACCACGCTGAGATAGGCATCGTGCAGGGAGGTGTATTTTCCCACCATGGCAATGGTCACTTTTCTGAGCGGATGGTGAAGGCTGTCCACCATCACTCTCCAGTCCTCCAGATCAGGTTCCGGACATGGAATCTGCAGGCACCGGCAGGCCGCCTGGGCCAGGCGCTCCTCCTCCATCATGAGGGGCACATCGTAAATGGACTCTGCGTTCAGGTTCTGGATGACATGGGAGACCGGCACGTTGCAGAAAAGAGCAACCTTTTCCCGCAGGGAAAGAGGGATCTCGCGCCCGGAGCGGCAGACGATGATATCCGCCCGGATTCCCATCCGCTGCAGTTCCCGCACGCTGGCCTGGGTCGGCTTGGTCTTGAGTTCCTCAGACCCGTAGAGGTAGGGCATCAGCGTCACATGGATCATGCAGCAGGTCCCCTGCGTTTTTTCCTGCATGAACTGGCGGATCGCCTCATAGAAGGGCTGGGATTCAATGTCCCCGACCGTTCCGCCGACCTCAATGATGGCGATTTCGGGCAGTTCCGAGTCCGAAGCGGGTACCTTGTCTGCGCCCGGTCCTCTCTCTGACGGCAGACTCTCCTGAAGGACCTGCGCGTTCTCCGTCTGATCCGCATGGAAATTGCTGTCCGTATAGGAACTATTATCCGTATAGAACCGGCTCTTGATCTCATTGGTCACATGGGGAATGACCTGGACCGTACCGCCGCCGTAATCCCCGTGACGCTCCTTGTTGAGGACAGACCAGTAGATTTTTCCGCTGGTCACGTTGGAATTGAAGTTCAGGTTCTCATCGATAAAACGCTCATAGTGGCCCAGATCCAGATCCGTCTCCGTCCCGTCCTCGGTCACGAAGACCTCTCCGTGCTGGATGGGGTTCATGGTACCCGGATCCACGTTCAGATAGGGGTCCAGCTTCTGCATGGTCACGCGGTATCCGCGGGCCTTGAGCAGGCGCCCCAGGGAGGCTGCCGTGATTCCCTTTCCAAGACCGGAGACGACACCTCCGGTGACAAATATATATTTGGTCATAGTTTCCTTCTTTCATGAGCATTAGCAGAACTGAGTCTCGTCAAATTACATAAACAACTGCAGGACCTTTGCAAACAGCCTTAGTACCACTGCCAGCGTGCCCAAAGTGTTTATGCACTTTGAAGAGACGTACTTGCCTGAACCTCCGTTTACAATTACAACATGGTATAGCCCATCAGGTACTCGTCGACCTCCCGGGCACATCCGCGTCCTTCGACGATATTCCAGACGACCAGAGACTGGCCGCGGTGCATATCTCCTGCTGTAAAAACGCCGGGCACACTGGTCCGGTAGTGATCCGGTCCTTCCTCGCTGACAACCGTTCCACGGGGGGACAGATCCACCCCAAAGGCCTCTGCCGTGTAGGGCTGGCAGCCGGTAAAGCCCGCCGCGATCAGGAGCAGATTACAGGAAAGAACCTTTTCCGTTCCTTCGACTTCTGACAGTTTTCCTTCCCTGAAGGTCACCTGTACGGTCCTGATCTGATGCAGGGCGCTGTCCTTGAGGATCAGCTCTTTGACCGTTGTGCTGAAAAGGCGCGGGTCGGCTCCGAAGCGCGCGATGGCCTCCGTGTGGCCGTAATCAGTCTTGAGGACTTTGGGCCACTCCGGCCAGGGGTTGGAGTCGGCCCGCACTGCAGGGGGGGAGGGCATCATCTCAATGGCTGTGACGTTTTTGCAGCCCTGGCGGAGCACCGTACCGATACAGTCGTTGCCGGTATCTCCGCCGCCCACGATGACGACGTGTTTATCTTTGGCGCGCAGATCCGGTGTCCCGGACAAAAGAGCCTTGGTGCAGCCTGTCAGAAAGTCAACAGCATAATAGACACCTTGCACATGGTCGATGGACTGCGGTTTCAGTGTCCTGCCTTCATCTTTGCCTTCATCTATGGCCTTGTCCTGCTGTCCGGACTCCTGTGCCGTCTCTTCATTGGCCCCCGTCTGTGAGATTACAGCGGTCAGGCCTCGGGGCTGTTTAGCACCGCAGGCAAGGATGACAGCATCAAACTCCTGTCTGAGGGTCTCCGCCTCTTTGTTTCCGATATTCACGCCGGTGCGGAAAACGACGCCCTCCGCTTCCATGAGCTTTCTGCGGCGCTCGATGACACTTTTATCCAGCTTCATATTGGGAATTCCGTACATGAGAAGACCTCCGATGCGGTCCTCGCGCTCAAATACAGTGACGGAGTGTCCCCTGTGATTGAGCTGGTCCGCCGCCGCAAGGCCGGAGGGGCCGCTCCCCACGACGGCGACCTTTTTGCCGCTCCGCAGAGAGGGCAGGCGCGGCTCCATCCATCCCCTGGCAAAGGCCGTCTCAATGATATACAGCTCGTTGTCATGCACGGTCACCGGCTCTCCGTCCATGCCGTTGATGCAGGCCTTCTCACACAGGGCCGGACAGACCCGCCCCGTAAACTCGGGGAAATTGCTGGTCTTGAGGAGCCTGGAGAGGGCGTGCCGCTCGTGGCCTGCATAGATCTGATCATTCCACTCCGGGATCAGATTGTGCAGAGGACAGCCTGTCACCATTCCCTTGAGCCGGATGGCGCTCTGGCACATGGGCACGCCGCAGTTCATGCAGCGCGCCCCCTGCTGCCTGCGCTCCTGTGCCCGCAGGGGATAATGAAACTCCCCGTAGTCCGAGAGCCTCTCCAGCGGCGCGCGGTCAATATTTTCCTGTCTCTTGTATTCCAGAAATCCTGTTGCTTTTCCCATGATTGATTCCTTTGCTTCATGAAGCCTTCCGGCCTGCTTTTCAAAAGTCTGCGGACCTGTAAACAAAATGTGTTTCTATCAGTTCCGACATTGTTTCCGCATTGTTCCCAAATTGTTTCCGTGCAGGTCTGCGCGGGAACATCCGGCCGGTCTTCACCCCGCGGAAATCTCCCGGAATGCCTCGAGCACAGCTTTGTCATGCGGCATGCCCTGCTCTTCGTGTCTGCTGATGGCAGTCAGCATACGCTGGTAATCCTTCGGAACGATCTTCTTAAAATAAGGTAAATACTCCGAGTATGAGGAAAGAATCTTCTGTCCGAGTGCAGAGGAAGTTTCCTGTACATAGTCTTCCAGAATCCCTCTCAGCTCCCCAATATCATAGTCCTCGGTCACTTCCTGCAGCATGGTCATGTCCTTGTTCATGCGGCGGTAGAGGCTGTGGTTGAGATCCAGGACATAGGCGATGCCGCCGCTCATACCGGCCGCAAAGTTTTTGCCTGTCCCTCCCAGAATGACCGCGCGGCCCCCGGTCATATATTCCAGACCGTGGTCTCCGCATCCCTCCGCGACCAGGGTTGCGCCGGAATTGCGCACACCGAAGCGCTCACCCGCAATGCCGTTGAAATAGGCCTTGCCGGATGTCGCGCCGAAGAGGGCGACGTTGCCGACGATGATGTTTTTGTCCGCTTCAAAGGGACTGTCCCTGTCCGGAACAACAATGAGCTTGCCGCCGGAGAGTCCCTTTCCGAAACCGTCGTTGGCATCACCGGTCAGGCGGATGGTGACTCCCTTGGGAAGAAAAGCACCGAAGGACTGACCGCCCCCGCCGCAGGCATGGACAACAAAGGTATCGTCTGCCAGTGTATTTCCGAAGTTTTTGGTGACCTCGGAACCCAGGATGGCCCCGAAGGCACGGTCGGTGGAGGAAACCTGCAGAGAGGTTTCATAGTGTCCGATCACCCGGCTGCCTGCTTTTTCTCCGGCAAGCCTTCCCAGTGCCGACCTTTTTTCCTGCAGATAAGCTGCAAAAGCATCTGTTTCCTTCCCGCTTTCCGCTGCTGATCCTGCCTTTTTGCCCGGCAGACCGGCTGCAGAGGTCTTTTTCCGTGCGGACTTGTGTGCTCTGCCTTCGGCAAGATCTTCCGGAAGTCTGCCTTCCATAGCGCCCTTTGCCAGGCCTTCTGCGAAGGCAGGGACCAGAACAGACAGGTCCGGTGTGGTCTCCAGCCGGAAATCATACAGGTCTTTTTCGGGGGATACAGGGAAGGGAATGTCCCCCAGGATCTGCCTCAGATCGACCTTGAAGGCGCGGTCTGTGATCAGGTTTTCGCGCACGCGCAGGCAGTCGGTCCTTCCGATCATATCCGCCAGCCTAGCAAAGCCGAGTTCCGCCATGATCTGCCGCAGCTGTCCGGCGATAAAGGTCATAAAGCGGACGACATGTTCCGGTTTTCCCTTGAAGCGGCAACGCAGTTTTTCATTCTGGGTCGCGATGCCGACCGGGCAGGTATCTTTGGAGCAGACCCTCATCATCATGCAGCCCATAGTCACCAGGGGTGCTGTCGCAAAACCGTATTCCTCTGCTCCCAGTAGCGCTGCGATGGCGACGTCGCGCCCGCTCATGAGCTTGCCGTCCGTCTCCAGGACGACACGGCTGCGGAGGCCGTTTTCCACAAGGCAGCGGTGGGCCTCGGACAGGCCCAGCTCCCAGGGAAGGCCCGCGTTGTGGATGGAACTGCCGGGTGCGGCGCCTGTGCCGCCGTCATACCCGGAGATGAGGATGACCTGGGCACCGGCCTTGGCGACACCGGAGGCAATGGTGCCGACTCCGGCCTCAGAGACCAGCTTGACATTGATCCTGGCATCGCGGTTTGCGTTTTTCAGATCATAAATGAGCTGGGCCAGATCCTCGATGGAATAAATGTCGTGATGGGGCGGCGGGGAGATCAGGGAGACGCCCGGTGTCGAATACCGTGTCTGGGCAACCCATGGATAGACCTTTTTGCCCGGCAGATGGCCGCCCTCGCCGGGCTTGGC
>DGRU01000018.1:0-1822 GCA_002390025.1 Lachnospiraceae bacterium UBA4380 | reverse complement strand
CCTGGGCCATCTTGATCTGGATCTCGTCGGCGCTGCACAGATAGGCACTGGTCACACCGAAGCGCCCCGAGGCCACCTGCTTGATGCGGCTGTTGGCGTCCGTTCCGAAGCGTTCCGGCGCTTCGCCTCCCTCGCCGGTATTGGACTTTGCCCCTATGGAATTCATGGCCCGCGCCAGGGTCTCGTGAGCCTCTCTGGAAAGAGACCCGAAGCTCATGGCGCCGGTCTTGAAATGACGGACGATGCTCTCCACGGGTTCCACCTGATCCAGAGGGACCGGGGGGCCGGCAGGCACGAATTCCAGGAGTCCCCGCAGGGTATGCGGGTGTCTTGCGTCATCCACCAGCTGTGTATATTCTTCAAAACGTTCGTAGGAATCGGTGCGGACCGCCTGCTGCAGGGCAATGATGGTCTCGGGACTGTAGAGATGGTCCTCGCTGCCACTGCCTCTGCGAAGGGAGTGGAGACCGACGGAGTCCAGGGTCGTGTCGACGCCCAGTCCCAGGGGGTCAAAGGCGTGGTCGTGGCGGAAGGTCACACCCTCCTCGATCTCCGGAATTCCGATTCCGCCGACACGGCTGACCGTACCGGTGAAATATTTGCTGATTACATCCTCTCCGAGACCGATCGCCTCGAAAATGCGGGCGGACTGGTAGGACTGTACGGTGGAGATCCCCATCTTGGCCGCGATCTTGACGACACCGCCCAGCAGGGCCGCGTTGTAGTCCTCGACCGCTGTGTAATAATCCTTGTTCAGGATTCCCAGATCGATCAGCTCTCCTATGCACTCATGGGCCAGGTAGGGACAGATAGCCCGGGCGCCGAAGCCTAAAAGGGTCGCCATCTGATGCACATCCCGGGGCTCGCCGCTCTCCAGGATCAGAGAGACGGCCGTGCGCCGCTTTGTCTGTACCAAATGCTGCTCGACACTGGATACCGCGAGCAGGGAGGGGATGGGCATGTGGTTTTCATCCACGCCGCGGTCGGTCAGGATGATGATGTTGCAGCCCTCTCCCGCCGCCCGGTCCACGGTAATGTTGAGCTGGTCCAGCGCTTTGGCCAGCGATGTATTTTTATAGTAGAGCAGGGAAATCTCCCTTGCCTTGAAACCGGGCTGATCAAGATGACGGATCTTCAGGAGGTCCACGCCGGTCAGGATGGGATGATTTACCTCCAGCACAGTGCAGTTTCCGCTCTTTTCCTGCAAAAGGTTGCCGTCCGAGCCGATATAGACGGTCGTGTCCGTCACGATCTTTTCCCGCAGGGAATCGATGGGCGGATTGGTCACCTGGGCAAAGAGCTGCTTGAAATAGTTGAACAGGAGCTGATGAGCCTCGGACAGCACCGCCAGGGGCGCGTCATGTCCCATGGAAAGGGTGGGCTCGACTGCATTTTCCGCCATGGGAAGGATCTGGTCCTTGACATCCTCATAGGTGTAGCCGAAGACCTTGTAGAGCCGGTCGCGGACCTGCTGAGTATGGACCGGAATCTTGTGGTTGGGGATGGGAAGCTGATCCAGATGCAGCAGGTTTCTGTCCAACCATTCCCCGTAGGGCTTTCTGAGGGCGTAGTGGGACTTGCACTCCTCGTCCGAGATGATCCTCTGCTGCTTTGTGTCGACCAGCAGGATACGGCCGGGTTCCAGGCGGGCTTTTTTTACAATGCGGGCCGCCGGGATGTCCAGCACGCCGACCTCGGAGGACAGGATGAGCCTGTTGTCATCCGTGATGTAATAGCGGGAGGGCCGCAGTCCGTTCCTGTCCAGGGTCGCTCCCAGGACCTCGCCGTCTGTAAAAAGAATGGCCGCCGGGCCGTCCCATGG
>DGRU01000151.1:264-6974 GCA_002390025.1 Lachnospiraceae bacterium UBA4380 | reverse complement strand
GAGTAGCCGGTCTTGGTCTTCTTGCCGCCGGGAAGGCCCATTTTCTCAAAGAGAACTTCGCCCAGCTGTTTGGGAGAGGCGATATTGAAGGTCTCTCCGGTCTCCTGATAGATCTTCTGTTCCAGCTCGTCGATCCTGCCGCTGAGGCTCTCGCTGTATTCGCGCAGGGCACTGGGCTGAATGCGGATGCCCAGCCGCTCCATGTCGGCCAGGATAAAGGTCAGGGGCCTCTCAATGCCGGTGTAAAGTTCCCACATGCCCTCTTCCGTGAGTTTTTCACGCAGGGGCAGGGCAGCCTGGCGCAGGGCCTGGGCGGCGCGGCAGGCGTATCCGGCAACGGCATCCGGGTCTTCCCCCATTGCCTCGGACCATGTTTTCTTATTAAAAAGGGATTTTCTGGTCTGCAGGGAGATCCCCAGGTATTCGCTGGCCACGTCCTCGATCTCATAGTCGTTCTTGAGAGGATTGACGAGATAGGCGCAGACAAGGAGGTCCATGATGCCTTCCAGGCGGACCCTTCCGTCAAATTCTTTTCGGGGTTCGATCCCCCACAGGGGCATATGGTCTTTGTGATTAAAGAGGGCCAAAACGGCATTTTCACCGGATCCGGCAGAGGCATCGCGCACATTGATCCTGATAGTCTTCAAAAAGGCTGCGAGTTCATCCGCGGAGAGATCCTGTCCCGGGCGGATAAAAAAGTCCGCGGAAGAGGAGGAATCGGACTCCCTGTCAAGGACACAGGACAGGGCCGCGCCTGAAAGGACGCTCTGCTCTTCCATCCCGTAGCCTGCTCGGTCCAGGACGGGCCAGATCCCGATCACACAGGGGGCAGGCTGATTCTGCGGATCCTGCGGACCGTCATCCTCCTCCGAAAGAGGAAGAGCTGCCGAACGGATCCCTGAGAGAAGTTTTTCCTCAAGATCCTTCAGCGCCTGCAGATCTTCGATCATACGGACGGAAAAAGGCTCTTCCTTTTCTTCAATGACATCCCGCTCAAAGCGGTTGAGGAAGTTTTTGAAGCCCAGTTCCGTACAAAGTTCAAAGGCCTCGCGGGTAAAATATCCGTCCGCTTTGGCTTTGGCGGTGTCCAGTTCGACATCACAGTCGGTCTTGATGGTCACCAGGAAGAGGCTCATATAGGCCTTGTCCTCGTTTTCCGCCAGGTTTTTGTGGAGAGCGGGCTTTTTAATCTCATCCAGGCGGGCATAGACGCCGTCGACAGAGCCGTACTCCCTGATCAGGGAGATGGCGGTCTTCTCTCCCACCTTGGGGACGCCGGGGATGTTGTCCGAGGAATCGCCCATCAGGGCCTTGACATCAATGAACTGGCCGGGGGTCACTCCGTAGGTCTCCATGACCTGTTGGGTCCGGAAATCGTCGATCACAGTCTGCCCCTGTCTGGTGCGGGGAATGCGGATCGTGATATTGTCCGAGGCGATCTGCAGAAGATCCCGGTCGCCGGACAAAAGGACGACCTCCATGCCCTGTGCCTCCGCCTTTTTGGCGAGCGTGCCGAGAATATCATCGGCCTCAAGCCCTGCCTGCTCGCGGATCTCGATGCCCATGGCAGAGAGCATTTTTTTCATCAGGGGTACCTGTTCGCGGAGCTCCTCGGGCATGGACTTGCGCGTGCCCTTGTAGTCCGCATATTTTTCGTGGCGGAAGGTGGGCGCGTGTACGTCAAAAGCCACCGTCAGATAGTCCGGCTTGAGTTCATCCAGCTGACTGAAGAGGATATTCAGAAATCCGTAGACTGCGCCTGTATGCAGTCCTTTTGCGTTGGTCAGATCCGGCATTCCGTAGAAAGCCCGGTTCAGAATGCTGTGTCCGTCAACCAGCAGCAGTTTCTTTTTCTCGTCGCTCATCGCAGATATACTCTCTTTCATTAAATCAAATACAGAATAACTGTCACGACTGCCGCGGCTATGGCAGCACTCTCGAAAACAGCGGCTGTGATGGACAGCCTCTTTCTCGCGCGGAGAAGCTTCTTTTCTTTTTCAATATATTCGGGAAGATCTTTTGAAAGGTTGACTTCCTCTCCGACATCCATCTGGTTAAAAACCTTGTCAACCAGATACTGGATCTCCAGTTCCTCCCTGCAGCCTTTGCAGCTGTCCAGGTGGCTGAGAAAAATGCGGAGGGAGTCATTGTCCAGCGTATCCTCCATAAAAGCGGGGATCATGCTGGAGAATTCCTTGCAGGTCATAGATAAAACCTCCGGGCAATGGCTTTGACAGTTTTGGCATATATCGCTGTCTGCATCTGTAAGACATCAATATGTGCAATGTATTTTACCACATGGAACAGGTTTTCGGGGCATAATCTGGCCATATCCTTATTTTTTGCTCAAAATGCATGGACTTTTTCGCCTGACATGATATAATTAAACCCCAGCAAATGCATAAATGTATACAATCATACCAAATTTTCATCGAAAGGGAGGTACCATGGCTGATTTCAAACCTGCTCACTTCAACGATGACAGTATATTGGCACGCTACTATGGACGTTCGTCCATGTTCACTGACATACCCAATAACCTGTTCACTGAATATAATGTAAAAAAAGGTCTCCGCAACGATGACGGAACCGGCGTGCGGATCGGTCTGACCCGCATCTCCGACGTCGTAGGTTATACCAATGACGAGAAAGGGAATGTCATCCCCTGTGAGGGCGATCTGCTCTTCCGGGGCTATTCCATCAGGGATCTGATCAATAACAGGCAGAAAAACTATGGCTTTGAGGAGACCTGCTTCCTTCTGCTGTTCGGCTATCTCCCCGACAAGGAGGAATTCGAGAACTTCAAGACTTGCCTGTCCATGCGCTATGAGCTGCCGGAGAGTTTCCTGGCCAATGAACTTCTGCTCAAGCCCGCCAGAAATCTGATGAACAAGCTTCAGTCTGCGGTGCTCTCCCTCTACAACTATGATGAATCGCCGGATGAGACGGATGTCTATCAGAACCTGCTCAAGGGAATCAACCTGATCGCAAAATTCCCCGCCCTGGGATGCTATGCCTACTACACAAAGGTCCATTCCTTTGACCGCAATTCTCTGATCATCCATTATCCTCGCCGCGAGTACTCGATTGCAGAGAATATCCTATATATGCTGCGCCCGGACGGAAAGTTCACCGATCACGAGGCCAATCTTCTGGACGCCATCCTGCTGATCCACGCAGATCACGGCGGCGGTAACAACTCCACCTTCACCAACGTCGTAGTCGGTTCCACCGGCACGGATCTGTATTCCGCCCTGAGTGCCTCCATAGGCTCCCTCAAGGGTCCCAAGCACGGCGGCGCCAACATCTCTGTCGCAAAAATGATGCGCCAGATCATCGGGGATACGGACTACACGGCAAACAAGGATACCCTTCGCGACATCATCAACCGCATTCTGGACAAGGATTATTTTGACCACAGCGGACTGATCTATGGTTTCGGCCACGCAGTCTACACACTGAGCGACCCCCGTGCCGAGATCCTGCGCAAGCTTTGCAGGAACCTTGCCGAGGAACAGGGCTGCATGTACAAATTCACCTTTTACAAGCTGTTTGAGGACACGGTCAAGGAGACTATGCGCGAGCGCACCGGCAAGATCCTCACCTCCAACGTCGACCTCTATTCCGGACTCGCCTACAGCATGCTGGGAATTCCGGAAGAGCTCTTCACTCCTCTGTTCGCCACCGCCCGTGTGGCCGGCTGGGTCGCCCACAACCTGGAGAACAAGCTCTACGACGGCCGCATCATGCGTCCCGCCACCAAGTATGTCGGCAAGCAGCTGGATTTCGTTCCCATGAGCCAGAGGCGCTGATCGGCTCAATGCGAAAGAGACCCTGATCGGGCTCAATGCGAAAGAGACCCTGATTCCAGGCCTTCAATGATTTTAAAATGAGCCGCACCGCGGCTGACATAGAGAATGCCCCCCGGTATCAATCACACCGGGGGGCATTTTTTCTTGCTTTTATCTCACTTTTTTTAGAAGTACATCAAGTGCGTACCGCGTGCTGCAGAAAGCAGTCACCGCCTTTCATCACTTGTCATCGCTGAAAAGCTCTTCGACCTTGTCAGGTGCCTGTTCGAATTTCTCTGCAATATCAGCAGCAGCTTCCGCAGCGTCCGCAGCCTTATCGGCTGCTTCCTCTGCAGGATCCTGAGCAGCTTCTTCCGCAGGCTCTGCGGCTTCCTCTGCAGTTTCTTCAGCCAGTTCCTCGGCAACAGCCTCATCAACTGCCTCAGCGACTGCTTCGTCGAGCTCTTCGTCATCCTTGACTTCAGTGTAATCCTCGTCGAAGATATCTTCATCAGGCTCCTGGAAAGCTTCCTTGACCTTTACGGCGCCGTCTGCGAAGACATCTTTCATCTTGCCTGCAGTCTCACCCACTACCTCGAGAACTGTCTCTCCTCTGGGGCCGATTGCTTCCTTGATCCTGGTATAAGCCTCGGAAGATCCCTGCTTGATGGTCGTGTAGGTTCTGGACGCGACGGCTTTCACCTTCGAAGCCTTCTCCTCATAATCGGACTTCTTCAGGTCCTCAGCGGACTCTTCTTCCTCTTCCGTTTTCTCTAATTCATCATCATCCTCATCCATGAAGATCTCGTCGTCATCGTCCAGATCTGTATAGGAATCCTTGGATGTCTCTTCCAGATAATAATAGACTGTTGCTGCCGCTACGCCGAGAACGGTAGCTCCGAAAAACAATCTGCCCAATCTGCTCATTTCAATCCTCCATTTTCGTAACATGTGAGTCTCAGTAGTCCCTGCTGCGATCCAGAGAAGGAAAAACAGCACTGATCACTTTGAAGCTTCCGTCCGTCCGGATAGAGCACCAATATCTCTGTCCCGAACAAACTGTAATTAATATAGTACAGCATTTCCCGACAAAATAAAAGAAGGAAACCTCTCAATAATAGCAATTATCAGCAATTTTCCTAAACTCATCCTTTTTTCAAAGCAGATACCGGCATGGCCTTTCTGCTGACCAGAAAATAGGCCGCCAGAACAAGCGATCCCGTGATCAGCCAGGACACGGGGTACACGTAGAGAAGAAAGCCGAAGCTCCTATGCCTGGGAAAGAGCACGAAAGTCCAGAAAATACGAAATACACAGGTACCCACTATAGTGATCATGGTCGGTGTCATGGAATAGCCCATGCCCCGCATGGCGGAACCCGAGATCTCATAAAAGGAAACCATCCACTGAAAGGCCAGGATATGGGTGAGTCGGATCACCGCGTACTGCGCAACCTGAGGGTCTGTCGTAAACAGGGATAATGTAACACCATGTGCCGCAACGAACAGAAAATCCATGGCCCCTGCCCCGATCACGGTGAAAAGCATGCCCAGACGAAAAACTCTCCTGCATCTGTCAAATTTTCCGGCCGCATAGTTCTGGCTGGTGAAGGTAACGACGGCCTGGTTGAAAGCATTGACAATGTAATAGGCGATGATCTCAAAATTCAGTGCGGCCGCAGAACCGGCAGAAGCCGCGGAGCCGAAGCTGTTGACGCCGGACTGGATCACTGTGTTGGAGAGAGAAAAAACCACACCCTGCAGGCCCGCGGGTAGGCCGATCCTGACCATGAGTCTGAGATAACCGGTATCGATCTGCAGCCTGTCTCTGCTGAGCCGGAATTCATCCTCCTCATGCAGCAAAAACCACAGGACAATTGAGGAACTGATGATATTGGAGGTCACTGTGGCCGCCGCGACGCCTATGACATGCAGGTGAAAAACGATGACCAGGAGAAGGTTGAGCAGAACATTGAGCACACCGCCGCAGAGCAGGGCGTAGACGGGACGGGTGCTGTCTCCTTTGCTGCGCAGAATGGCGGAGCCGAAGTTATAGAGCATGATAAAGGGCATGCCCAGAAAATAGATCCGCAGATAGAGCACTGCCTGATCCAGAACATCCTCCGGCGTATTCATGAGAGTCAGCATGGGCCTGGCGATCCCGATCCCGACAAACAGCAGCAGCACGCCGCTGATCAGGGCGACGACGATGGCAGTGTGGACCGCCTTGGGGATCTCCACTCTCCTGCCCCGGCCGATCAGGCCGGCAATGACAACATTTGTGCCGACCGAGAGGCCTACAAAGAGCGCGACCACCAGATTGATGACCGAGGAATTGCTGCCGACCGCAGCCATAGCCTGGCTGGACGCAAAGCGGCCGACCACCGCTGTATCCGCCGCATTAAACAATTGCTGCAGCATACTGGAGAAGGCAAGCGGCAGCGCAAACAATATGATCGGCCCCGCGAGAGGGCCGTTGAGCATGTCGACATTACGCCTGTTTTTTGATTGAAACATATTGTGCCTTTCACGTTGAAATCATTATCCTGCCGGATCAGGTCGAATCTCCCAAGCCATGATCCTTTTCCACCAAAAACAGATCCGTGTACGTTTGTCAGGTCAGCATCAGAAAAGCCCCCTGGTTGCCGCGCTTTCCGCCTGTCGCCCTGTGGGAGAAGAGCTCGGCGCTGTTCTCACAGGTACAGAGATTTGTCACCGTGATATGGTCCCGGGTAATTCCGGACTCAAGAAGGATCCTCTGGCAGGCCCGCCACAGGTCGAGCTGGTACTTTCCGGGACGTCTTCCCCTTGCAAGAATCCCGGGAATGGTCTCCTCCTCTTCTCTGCCTTCCCAATAAGGAGAATTTGTATCCGAAAAACAGCCCCTCATGGCCTCTGCAACATCTTCTGAGACCTCATA
>DGRU01000151.1:0-196 GCA_002390025.1 Lachnospiraceae bacterium UBA4380 | reverse complement strand
CAGTCTGCGCAGATGGAAGGGCCTATGGCAGTAAAAATATCCTGCGGCCTGCAGCCGTAGATCTCCTGCATTTTCCGGATGGTCACCTGACCAATCCTGGCTGTTGTGCCCTTCCAGCCGCTGTGGGCCAGTGCAATTACTCTCCGCACGGGATCATAAAAATAGATGGGTACACAGTCCGCATGGGAGGTGTACA
>DGRU01000024.1 GCA_002390025.1 Lachnospiraceae bacterium UBA4380 | reverse complement strand
GCTCCTGCGCTCCAGTGTAAACAGGAGTTCCGTCTCCTGAAACTGCCAGGTTTTCCAGATCAATCAAGCCATCATTAACGGATTTGTTCAAAAACTGTGATGTGAAGATATCAAGGAGACGCTTCGCCGGGGCGAAATCCGTAAGCGTCAAATAGTTCTTGTCTGTTTTTGAGGGCTCTGTCCCTGATAGAATTATGTAACCAAAAATTCTATCAATGGAGGCAGGGCAATGTTAAAGAAAACAAAAGACTTCCGTCTTGCTGAATGGAAAAAGATCCTGACCGAAGCCAATTCCAGCGGTATGAGTAAACGTGCCTGGTGCAAGGCTAACGGGATCAATGAACGTAAGCTTTACTACTGGCAGCACCGCATCTGGCAGACTGAAAGTACCGGACATCACCTGTCCGCGGAACATAATCAACATAATCTCCCGGTTAGGGCTTCCGGATCCCTGCCTGACAATGGATTCGTGGAGGTAGACCTCCAGTCTATTGGAGATGCGGCAGACTGTCCGTCTTCCCGCCAGGCAGGAACGGGGCTTGTCCTTCAATACAGTGACTGCAGGATCTTCGTCCCGGAAGGAGTAAGTGAAGAAACTCTTTGCACTGTCCTGAGAGCTGTGCGAAATGCTTAAGGAAGCCTCTGGCATCAAAAAGATCGTACTTCGATGTGGCAGGAGTGACCTTCGCAAGGGGATCGATGGTCTGAAGTCCATCATCAGCCTGCATTACGGACTGGATCCCATGGAAGAAGGTACGCTTTTTCTCTTCTGTGGCACACGGGCCGACAGGTTTAAAGGCCTTTTATGGGAAGGCGACGGTTTTGTACTCATTTACAAACGTCTTTCCTTTGACGGCCGCTTCCAGTGGCCAAGGGATTCCGATGAAGCACGTGACATAACACCAGAGCAGTATCGTCTCCTGATGAGCGGATTTACATTGGAAGGAACTGTCAGACGTAGCCCAAAAGCGGGAAAGTCCGGCGGAAAGCGCAAGTGACAAGGGCGCATATCTCCGGAGTCAGCTTCCAGGATGTGACATATTTTTAAAATATATGTCACTTCACTATTGCATAATCCTCCAACAAGTGATATAATAGATATAGTTAAAATGTCACACGGAGGTGAATTATGGCAATCATCAAACAGTACCACAAGGATACAGACACTACTTATGTTTATGAGTCAACGAGTTACTGGGACGCGGAAAAGGGGCAGTCCCGATCAAAGCGCCGGGTGATCGGGAAGCTCGATCCGGAGACCGGAGAGATCATCCCGACCGGAAAGCGCGGAAGGAAGAAAAAGGGTTCGGACCAGGGTGTCCAGCAGGACCAGGCCCTGTCTGCACTGACAGCACAGATCAGCGACCTGCAGCAGCGCATCCTGGAAAAGGAGGCCGTTATCAGCAGCCAGAATGCCGAGATCCGTTCCCTCAGGGAACAGAACGGCAGGCTCCAGAAGATCATCCACAAAGTACAGATGCTCTGTGCGGACGAGAACCCGGCACAGGGCTGATCGTGCTGTAAGGGAGGATGCTGCCGTGACTGCTGATGAAGTCCTGTTCCGTGAGGAGCTGCAGACAAAAAGCCGTGAAGAGCTCATAGAGACTGCCTGCCGCCTCATGGGGGAACTGCGCGCTGCGCAGATCCGTCTGGACGAAACATCCCGCGGGATCACGGAGATGTCGCTCCAGTTCAGCCAGATGCAGGATACCGTCCGCGGTCTGGAATCAGAGAACCGCTTCCTGAAAGAAGAAAACGAGCGTCTGACTGCAAAGTCCACCCTCAGGACGAAAGATGTCTTCGGACGCAGCACTGAAAAGGCGGATGACATTTTAAAGTCGTGCTTTCAGGGCAGCCCGGATGACCCGCTGGATGAAGACGCAGACGACCAGAGGGAAGACGGATCCGGAGAGGGAGAAGAGAAGGATACACCAGGCAGGGATCCCGGTCCCGGGAGAAAACACGGTACCGGGAAAAAGAAAGGGACCCGCCCGGCAAACTTTTCCCGCCTTCCGCACGTGAAAGAGTTTGAGCTGAACATAGAGGAACTCAATGAGATCTATGGCGAGGGAAACTGGCGCATCGCGTTCTGGCGCTGCCGCCAGACCATAGAGAGCCAGAAGACTGTCCGTTTTGTCCGGGAGGCCTATGCTCCGGTCATTTCCATCGGACTGGAGCATGTGATGGAGTCGGTCCCTCATCAGAACGTGCTGCTTCGGAACAGCTATGTGTCCCCCTCCCTGCTCGCGGAGATCCTCTACAATAAGTTCTGCCTCTCACTCCCTTTTTACCGCCAGTCACAGGATATGGCCAGAGAAGGAGTGATCATACCCAGGCAGACCATGTCCAACTGGTGCGTAAATCTCAGCCTTGACCTTCTGGCCCCGGTATATGACTTTCTGTCGGATCTGAACAGGAGCCAGCCTTACCATCAGTGTGATGAAACGACCCTTACCGTCATACGGGACGGACGGAGCGCAGGGACAGTCAGCTACATCTGGGCACATGTCACCAGCGAGCTGGCGGAAGAGAGAAAGATCCTTATCTTCTGCTATGAGATGACCCGCCACACGGACCATCTCCGTTCCTACTATTCCAAAGACCAGGGAAAGCGCTTCATCTCATGCGATGCCTATACTTCGTATCATACCTATGAAAAGGAGATGGATGGATCGGTCATCATCAGCGGCTGCTTCATGCATGCGCGGCGGAGGTTTGCGAATGCCCTTCAGGTCGTCGATATCAGCGGGATGACTGAAGAAGCTGTGAACAGCCTTCCTGAAACAAAGGCGATACAGCTGATCGCGGAGATCTATATGCAGGAAAATCCGCTGAAAGAACTGCCTCCGGATGAACGGCATCTGCGCCGCCAGTCTGACGTGCGCCCGAAAGTGGACGCATACTTCGGCTTTATCCACAGTGTCGATCCCGGGGATCCTTCGCTCTCCGCCACATTCAGGGACGCCGTCAGCTACTCCGTCAACCAGGAGACCTTATCTCCGGCGGTTTCTCGAGGATCCACATATCCCTATCGATAACGGATTCTGTGAGCGCAGCTTCAAAAATCTGTGTGTGGGGCGCCGCAACTGGTTGTTCTGCAACACACCGGACGGGGCCGAGGGCGACGGTGATCGTGTATTCTCTTATCGAGACAGCAAAGGCTAATGGCGCCAATCCTTACTACTATCTGAAGTACCTTCTGGAAGAAATGCCTAGGACACATGGAGGATAAAGGCCGCAGCTTTCTGGAGGACATGGTGCCCTGGTGCGAAAGGTACCGGAAATACGAAGAGGATCAGATCCGCCTGATCGCCGCCAGGTCTATCGGCGAGGACCAGGAAAAGCCGCATACGCCAAAACGTAGAAAAAGGAGGGCATCCTGATCCGCCATTACATGAAGGTTGTGGCGGCGTCTACAAAAAATGATGACATTTTTGGTAGACACTGAATGTGGCGATACAACCTGTCAGATATGATCAGCGAGATCATATCTGACAGGAAAATATAGACACCAACTATTTGACGCTTACCGAAATCCTGTGGCGGTTCAATTTCAAATTTTGCCAGAAGGTCGTACACTGTCACCTTTTCGACCGGGGCAGCCTTTTCGCCTTTCTTCTTTGGCTTTTGGGGCTTCTCCTTTGGAGGATGAACCGGATCGGAAATGTTGTTCTTATCTGAGAGCCACAGGCGAATGGTAAAGTCGTAGAAGGTACCAAC
>DGRU01000002.1:14313-16808 GCA_002390025.1 Lachnospiraceae bacterium UBA4380 | reverse complement strand
TGATAGGGCATGAGCATCAGGATGATATAGGCAAAAAAGATGATTTCCCTCACGCGTCCCCTGTACCTGGCAAAGCCGTAGGAAGTCAGCGAGGCAATGGCAAGCTGAAAAACAACGATCGGAACTACATATAAAAAGGAGTTCCAGAACTTCAGCAGATATTCCGGACTGAGAATGAGAACCTTGAAATACTGTCCGAAGGACACGATATCCGGAATAAATTTCAGGTTTACCGTACTGCTGATAAAGACGCGCACACCGTTTCTCTTTGCAAAGATCACGCCGTAATTGGCATTGATTTCCGACTTCGTCATCAGCGAATTCGTGATCGTGAGCACGATCGGCATCAGGAAGATCACCGCAAAAAAACCGATGACCGCAGTGCGAATGACCATGCGCAGGATCTCGACCCTGTTCTTTGTCCAGAACCTGCGGGCGCGGACACGCAGATCCTTTCCGGACTCCCCTGCCTTCATAGTCAGGTTTGTCAATACGTTCGAGGCGGCATGGGAATTCTCCTCTCCGCCGCAGGAACTTTTTGACCCGGCTGTCTCCGCCTCCCCGGGAAGGATTTCTTCCGGCATGCTCTGCGCGTCTGCAGACTCCGCTGCCGGGGCAGGGGGTGTGCAGTCTCCTGCCGGCTCAGCCTCTTCATTGTCATCCGGGGCATCCGTTTCAAACAGATCTAGATCCCCGGTTTCTTCCGGACTCAACTCTTCTTCTCTTGTCAGAGGATACAGCTCCGATGGATCCGTATCATATTTTAACCGGTCTTTCACCCAGCCGGCAGCGCGTTTCTTTTTGGAACGCTTCCTCTTGTCTCCGGGCAATTTAGTCTCCCCCCTCACTCAAGATCCCTTCCGAACCAGTCCTCTGTCAGGAAGAGGCTGCCGATCACGATGACCATAACGATTGCCATCAGAACGGCTGCAGCAC
The DNA here is from genome assembly GCA_002390025.1 of Lachnospiraceae bacterium UBA4380. Classification (GTDB taxonomy): domain Bacteria; phylum Bacillota; class Clostridia; order Lachnospirales; family Lachnospiraceae; genus CAG-791. The sequence goes on along the minus strand of DGRU01000002.1, from coordinate 15,872 downwards.
TGAGCTTCTGGTAATCCAGCGATTTAAAGGTGTTATTCATGAAATGCTGGAGCATATAGAGTGCATCGTAGGGATAATCTCCCGCCATCAGGTAGACCTCGCGGAATACCTTGAAGGAGTTGATCAGGGACATGATCGTAACGAACATGATCGTAGACGAGAGATATCTGATCTTGATCAGCCAGAAAATCTGGAATTCCGTTGCACTTTCGAGACGGGCGACCTCAAGCTGATCCTTGGGGATATTGGCCAGTCCCGACATAAACAGTATCATATTATATCCGAGGTTCTTCCACAAAAACAGAAGAACAATGGGGACCTGCGCATAGGCGGATTTGAGCCAGTCGATCTTGGCCCCCGACAGATGTCCCAGAAATACATTGACCAGTCCGTTGTAGTGGAACAGGATCTGCCAGATCATAATGACAGAAGCTGTGGGCACCATCATGGGACTGAGGAAAAAGGAACGGAAACGGCTCTTCCAGGGGAGCTTCTGTTCCATAATGACAGCCAGCAGAAGCGACAGCCCTACAGCCAGGGGCACCGCAACGATGGAAAACTTCAGCGTGTTGGCGACCGCGACGCGGAAGGCCTCATTTTTGAAAACCCTGCCGTAATTGGCCAGTCCCACAAACCGGTGGCGGATCGGATTATCGATCATCGAATAATAGATGACCACAATGAAGGGCAGGACAAAAAACAGGCCGACGCCTATGAGACTGGGCGTCAGGAACATCCAGCTCACCCGGTTTTCCCTCCGCTCCTTCGCGGAGAGGTTGGTTCCCATAGAGGCTTCGTGAACGGGTTTCTCAGCCCTGTTTCTTCCCAGTCCGGGAAGTCTGTCTTTTATGGAAGGTCCCGCAGCATTGTGGACGCCGCTCCTGCCGGAAGGCCGGCGAGGTGCCGGATCTTGTCCGTCCGCGTTTCTGCGCAGGTACCTGTTCAGTTTATCGCCGATGTTCCGCAATCTGTGATCCGGACCATCCTTTCTGTTCAACATCTTCATGATCAGTAAATATTCCGCAGTTTTCGCAGGAACAGGACAGGTTTCTCGTGTGCACATAGTTTTGCACATATAGAACTATAATAATTCATTTTTTCATTTTTGAATATACCTGAGCCCATCTTTTCACACAAAAAACGTAAAAAATCGAAAAAATTCACATACCAAACACAATATGTACGCAAATACGTACAATAGAAGACTACATCTGCCTCCCGGACAGGACAGGCGGCCGCATCCCGCACGGCCGCAGCAGTAACAACACGGGCAGAACAGGGGCAGGCATGCGGCAGGACACGCTCCTCTTCCTGCACGGCGCTTCCTGTATCTTATATCTCAACCGACGCACCGCTCTGCGGCCGTGTTACCGTCCGCCGGCATTGTTCACAGTCCTTTCACATGAGAAAACAGGAAAAACAGGCGGGAAAACATGAAAAACAGGCGGGAAAACATGAAAAAACAGGCTCCCCCGGACCATCAGATCCGGCCGGGAGCCTGTCTATGTTCAGCTAATGAATGTTCAGCCTGCTAATGCAATTTACCTGATCCGCCAGTC
>DGRU01000002.1:0-14245 GCA_002390025.1 Lachnospiraceae bacterium UBA4380 | reverse complement strand
CTGATCCGCCAGTCCGATCTGCAGCGTCTGCAGACAGGCATCAGGCCTTTTTCACCAGGAGGGATTTGCCGGTCATTTCTTTGGGCTGTTCCTTGCCCATGACCTCGATCAGAGTGGGAACAATGTCCGCCAGGACGCCGCCCTCGGCAATGGTGTAATCCTTGTCATAATTGACGAGAATGAAGGGAACCGGATTGGTGGTGTGGGCGGTGTGGGGGGCGCCGGTCTCATAGTTGACCATCTGCTCGCAGTTGCCGTGGTCAGCGCAGATAAAGAGGACGCCGCCCTTGGCGATGATCGCGTCCACAGCCTTGCCGACGCATTCGTCGACAACTTCGACTGCCTTGATGGCTGCCGGCAGGACGCCCGTGTGGCCGACCATGTCAGGGTTGGCGAAGTTGATGACGATGGCATCATATTTATCTGAATCGATGGCGGCGAGGAGCTTGTCAAGCACGCCGTAGGCGCTCATCTCGGGCTTCAGGTCATAGGTCGGGACATCTTTGGGAGAACGGACCAGGATCCTGTCCTCACCCTCGTTGGGATCCTCGACACCGCCGTTGAAGAAGAAAGTGACGTGCGCGTATTTCTCGGTCTCAGCGATTCTGGCCTGCTTCATTCCCTGGGCAGCCAGCCACTCACCGAAGGTGTTGGTGACATCGACCTTCTTGAAGGCGATCTCCTTGTTGGGGATCTCGGGATCATAGTCCTTGAAGCATACGAAGAAAACTTTCTTCCTGGGGCCCCTGTCAAAGAAATTGAAATCATTGTCGCAGAAGCAGTGTGTGATCTCGCGGGCACGGTCGGGACGGAAGTTGAAGAAGACCACGGAGTCGCCGTCCTTGATCATGGAGACGGGCTTGTCGCCGTCCATGATGACAGTGGGCTTGACGAACTCATCGGACTCGTCGCGGTCATAGGAAGCCTGAATAGCCTCTGCGGAACTGTTGGCCTTGACGCCCTCGCCCTTTGTCAGAGCATCGTATGCGATCTGCACACGGTCATAGTTGTTGTCACGGTCCATAGCGTAGTAACGGCCGCTGATCATGGCGATCCTGCCGACGCCGATCTCTTTCATCTTCTCTTCGAGCTGTGCGAGGAAATCGATACCGCTTCTGGGAGGTGTGTCGCGGCCGTCCAGGAAGCAGTCCACATAGACCCTGTCGAGGCCGTTGCGCTTAGCCATTTCAAGGAGAGCGTACAGATGCGTATTGTGGCTGTGAACACCGCCGTCCGACAGAAGACCGAAGAGATGCAGATCCGAATTGCGGATCTTGCAGTTGTTGATTGCCGCGAGGATCTCGGGATTCTCAAAGAACTCACCGTCCTGGATTTCCTTTGTGATCCTTGTCAGTTCCTGATAGACAATACGGCCTGCGCCCATATTCATATGGCCGACCTCCGAGTTGCCCATCTGGCCGTCCGGAAGACCTACCGCCATGCCGCTGGCATAACCCTTCTTAAAAGGATATTCGGCCATCAGTCTGTCCATAACAGGCGTATTCGCCATAGCAATCGCATTTGCCTCGGGGTTATCATTTAATCCATAGCCGTCCAGGATCATTAAAACTACAGGTCTGTGACTCATACACATCTCTCCTTTTCTACACGGTTCCTTTTTGTTTCCGAAACAGGTAAGGCCTCACAAAATACAAAGGGAACTTCCTGTCCGGACCCAATCGTACACTGCAGGCTTTTCCGGCCCTGTGCCTTACCCCCGGCACAGCTTTGCATACATCTTTCGTCAAATTATTTTACTACGAAAACACGCACAGTTCAACAAAAACAGCTTTCGACTCTGTAATCGGCTCTGTTATCGGCTCTGTTATGTACGCATCAATCCTACCGTTCCTGGAAAATCCGCACTATTCCCTCTCCGGCACAGGCTGACAAGTTGTAAAACGATTTGTTGCGCTGAACACCGCTTTTGAGTATAATGCGACTATCTGCAAAAAAACAAGGACTCTCTTTATCTACATCAACGGAGGTTTATGCATATGAGTAAAGAATCCCGGCGTCTTCCCGACCTGTTCGGGAGCATGGTCTTTGACGAAGAGACCATGAAGGACCGGCTCTCCCCTACATGTTACAAGGCATGGAAGAAATCGGTCTCCGACTCCATCCCCCTCGACATCTCGACCGCCAACGAAATCGCGGAGGCCATGAAGCAGTGGGCGGTCGAGAAGGGGGCCACACACTATACACACTGGTTCCAGCCTATGACCGGCGTCACCGCCGAAAAACACGACAGCTTTATCCAGCCTGCCGGCGGCGGCAGGGTCGTCATGGAATTTTCCGGCAAGGAGCTGGTCCGCGGCGAATCCGATGCCTCCTCTTTCCCTTCCGGCGGTCTCCGGGCTACCTTTGAGGCCCGCGGCTACACAGCATGGGATCCCACATCCTTTGCTTTTATTAAGGAAAAGTCTCTGTGCATCCCCACCATCTTCTGTTCCTATTCGGGACATGCCCTGGACAAAAAGACGCCCCTCCTGCGGTCCATGGACGCGGTCAGCAAAGAAGCTGTCCGCATCCTGCGCCTGTTCGGAAACACCACTGCCAAGCGCGTCATCGCCCAGGTGGGCTCCGAGCAGGAATATTTCCTGATCGACAAAGAATTGTACAAACAGCGTGAAGACCTGATCATGACCGGCCGGACCCTCATCGGCGCCAAGCCGCCCAGGGGCCAGGAGCTGGAGGACCACTACTACGGCGCCATCCGCCCCCGCGTCCAGGCCTACATGCAGGACCTGGACAACGAGCTGTGGAAGCTGGGTGTCCTCTCCAAGACCAAACACAACGAGGTGGCGCCCGCCCAGCACGAGATGGCCCCGATCTACACGGATGCCAACATGGCATGCGACCAGAACCAGATCACCATGGAGATCATGAAAAAGGTCGCCGACCGCCACGGTCTGGTCTGCCTGCTGCACGAGAAGCCCTTCGCAGGTGTAAACGGCTCCGGCAAACATGACAACTGGTCACTCGGCACAGACACCGGCGAAAATCTCTTTAAGCCCGGCTCCACCCCCCGCGAGAACGCCCAGTTCCTGCTGTTTCTGACCGCCTTCATCAAGGGCGTCGACGAATACCAGGACATGCTCCGCGCCACGGTCGCCACCCCCGGCAATGACCACCGCCTGGGTGCCCAGGAGGCACCGCCCGCTGTTGTGTCCATTTTCATGGGTGAGGAACTGAGCGCCGTCATCGAATCCATCATCGACGACACCGCCTATACCAATGCCGGCAAGCGCAACCTGGCCATCGGCGTCGACACCATGCCGCCCATCCCCATGGACAACACCGACCGCAACCGGACCTCGCCCATGGCTTTCACCGGCAACAAGTTTGAGTTCCGCATGGTAGGTTCCTCGCTCTCCATCTCCGGCCCCAACATCGTCCTCAACACCATGATGGCAGAGGAACTGGGCCGTTTTGCCGACGAGCTGGAAAAGTCCGATGACTTCCACCACGATCTCAATGCCCTGATCCGCCGGGAGCTGACCGCCCACAAGCGCATCATCTTCGACGGCAACGGCTATGACGAGGCATGGATCGAGGAGGCCAAGCGCCGCGGTCTCTGCAACAATATCTCCACCGTAGATGCTCTGCCGGCCTATATCACGGACAAGAACATCGAGCTCTTTACCAGCCACTCGATCTACACGCGCGATGAGGTCTTTGCCCGCTACAACATCCACGTGGAGAACTACACCGCCACCATCTCCATGGAGGCCAGGACCCTGATCGACATGCTGCGCAAAGAGATCCTTCCCGCCGTCTCCCGTTACGGCTCCACCCTCTGCAGGGGCGTCGAGAGGCGCAAAGCGCTGGGCTTCCCCGCCAAATATGAGGAGATGAACGCCCTCAACAACTGCATGCTGACCGACTGCCTGAACGATGCCTGCGGCAAACTGGAAAAAGACCTCCGCATTGTTCCCGCGGATCCGGAAGAAGCCATGCGCTACTGCCACACCGTCATCGTCCCTGACATGAACGAGTGCCGCAGCTTTGCCGATGAGCTTGAGTCCATCACCGCCCGCGATGCATGGCCGATCCCCGTCTACTCCGATCTCCTCTTCAGCGAGATCTGATCGATTCTTTTGAGGGATCTGCCTTTTCAATCAGATCATATTCAAAAATCCCTGCTGCACCGGACCGGTGCCGCAGGGATTTTTTACGGATGTCTGAAATGTCTGAAAAAACCAAGCAGATATTCTTCATCGCGTGATTGTACCCGCGATGAAACGAGTTCCTCTTTTGCACGTGTATCCCGCAATCTGAAGTCACGGCTATTGCGCGAGGAAGAATAAGCACAAGTGCATGGGGATCACAAAGGGAACAGGAAGAAAGACAGCACAGGATCACAGACGGATCCTGTCAAACTCAGAGGGATCCGGCATCCCCGGAGCAGCCGTACCCGGTTCAGGGAAGCTCTTTCCGTTTTCAGCCGTGCCGTTGCTATTACCGGTACTATTCTGAGCAGCTCTCCTCTTTTCCCGCCTGATGATCTCGGATTCACTTTTCTCCAGGATCATCAGGGCAAGACCCTGCCGGATCGTCACCGAGGCGCGGCCCGAATCCCTACCGCGCACTGTATCCGCGTTCACTTCATTGCTAACGCCCACCGGGAAAGTATTGGTGACAGCAGCCTCCGAGAGAGGATATTTCATCCCCTCAAGAGTGACACCAGTCACCTCCCTGTCCAGGGCAAAGAGGGAGAAAGTCCCCTCATAACCGGCCGGAAGCAGCACTTTCTCACTGCCTATGACTGCAGCCAGTGTCGTCTTGCCGATCAGGTATCCTTCCGCGCCCTCTTCCTTCAGCCATGAAAGAGTCTGCAGATTGGCAACCGTGTGATCTAGCCGACCGCCAAGGGCGCCGTAGAAGAGGATCTCTCTACAGCCCCGCTCCAGGCAGAGCCGCGCCGCGTAGACCGTGTCCGTGTCGTCCTTTTCACAGGGGAGCCTGAAGACGCAGCCCGGATGCACAGCATCGAATTCATCCAGATCAGGCCGGAATTTGTCTTCCAGGGAATCAAAATCCCCCAGAACAAGATCAGGTATGATCCCCTGGGCCAGGAGTCTGGGCAGTCCGCCGTCCACGGCAACGACCAGGGGATCCTCCCCGTAATATTCAAAAGCCTCCGCAGAACGAAGGCTTTTGTGTTTCTGCCCGACCGGAATCGGGATCGGTTCATATTCACCGGCGCACATCAATATTGCACGTCTCATTATTTTGTCTCCATGGTCCGGACTACATCCATATTCTGAGCGATATAGGTCACAAGGGAAACGATGGTCAGGATCAGTGCAACCCACATCACAATGGTGGTCACCATCTGCAGAGAAGGGATATTCATGATCATGAGGATGATCATGATCATCTGGAAGGTTGTCTTCCATTTGCCCCAGTAGTTTGCTGCAATGACGATTCCATGTTCGGTGGCGATCAGCCTGAAGCCGCTGATGATAAATTCTCTGGCCACGATGATGACAACGATCCAGGAGGGGATCCTGCCCAGTTCGATGAGGCAGATCATGCCGGAAATGGTCAGGATCTTGTCAGCCAGAGGATCCATAAACTTTCCGAAGGTGGTCACCAGATTGCGGCTGCGGGCAATATGGCCATCCAGCAGGTCTGTCAGCGACGCAACGATGAAAAGCGCAAGAGCGATCCATTTCATTGTTTCCGTCGTCTTGGAAAGAAGCAGGAAGACGACAAAAAAGGGAACCAAAATTACTCGAAGCACAGTCAGTTTGTTCGGTAAATTCATAATACTCTCCCTTCGGTCCGGTAGGGTTCCGGCCCTTTTGCTTAAAAAACATGAACTACAGGGCGCATTTCCGTAAGCGGCAGGATCAGATCCCGTTTTCGAGCCGGGCAAGTCAGTCCGCAATAACGCCGATCAGATCGTATTGGTCAGAGCCGGTGATCCTGACATTGACAAAATCACCCGACATCAGCTCCCGCCTGGTCTCTATGAAGAGTGTTCCGTCTACACCGGGTGCATCCATGTAGGTGCGCGCCGTATAGACGTCCTCTCCGACGATCCTGCCCTCTACGATGGCCTCCACTGTCCTGCCCTTCATACGGCGGGCCTTTTTGAAGGCAATCTCCTGCTGCAGGAGCATCAGCTCTTTGCGGCGTTTCTTCTTGACCGGTGCCGGGATCTGGGCAGGCATTTTTGCGGCAGGCGTCCCCTCTTCACGGGAATAGGCAAAAACGCCCAGACGCTCAAATTTCATTCTGCGGACAAAAGACAGCAGGGTCTTGTGATCCTTCTCCACTTCACCGGGAAAACCCGTGATCAGCGTCGTCCGGATACAGATATCCGGAATCTCTTTTCGCAGAAGTGAGACGATTTCCTCCAGCTCTTTCCTGTCGGTGCGCCGTCCCATCCTCTTGAGGATATTGTCGGACGCATGCTGGATCGGCATGTCAATATAATGAAGGACCTTGGGCTCCTCCTTCATGGTCTGCACCAGTTCCGGAGTGATCTCCTCCGGGTAGCAGTAGAGGAGGCGGATCCAGCGGATCTGCTCGATCTGAGCCAGTTTATGCAGTAATTCCGGAAGCATCTTCCTGCCGTAGAGGTCTGTGCCGTAGACAGTAGTCTCCTGAGCAACCAGTATCAGTTCGCGGACCCCCTGTGCAACCAGCTGCTCCGCCGTCCCAAGGACGCTCTCCATGGGAATACTCCTGTAGGAGCCGCGGATGGACGGGATCACGCAATAGGTGCAGTGCTTGCTGCAGCCCTCTGCGATGCGCAGATATCCGTAGCCGTTTGCAGTCGTCAGCACGCGCTTTGCATCTGTCCTGGGCAGCCTGCGCAGGTCATTTATGCGTACCAGCGCCCGGTCCTTTTCCTCACGGCTGCTGCCGCCCGCCTCCTGATGTCCCAGAACTTCCTCCAGGGTCTGCAGAAGCGTATCCTGGGCAGTTGTTCCGATGACCGCATCGACCTCCGGAATCTCGCGGAGGATATCTTCACTGTAGCGCTGAGCGAGACATCCTGTCACGATCAGAGCACGGAGCTGCCCGTCTGTCCTGCGCCGGGCAAGTTCCAGAATGCTCTCAATGCTCTCCTTTTTGGCGTCATTGATAAAGCAGCAGGTATTGATGACGGCAGCTTCAGCCGCTTCCTCATCATCAGTAATCTCATAACCTGCCTGGGTCAGGTCTCCCAGCATTTCCTCGGAATCAACGAGATTTTTGTCACATCCGAGGGATACAAACAGGATCTTCATTCCTCAGCTTCCTCATCTGCGATCAGCTCACCGTCGTCAGAGGCCTCTTCTTCCTCTTCTCCGCCGTCGACATCGGCATCCTCTTCAGAAGCCTCTTCAATCTCCTCGGAATCAGACGCGGTCATATCTGCAGAAACTGCTTCTGCGGCGGGATCAGGATACTCTTCCTCGACCTCGTCCTCTGCCAGGATCCGGATCTCTCCCTGGTTGAGCTCATCGACTGCAGTCGAGAGGGGCTTTTCGCCTCTGGAAACCTTGACAAGAGGCTCGTCGCCGTCAACGATCTGGCGTGCGCGCTTGGCCGTCGCCATAACGATGGAATAGCGGCTGTTGATGACGGGAGTCTCTCCCTCTTCAACTCCTTTATTGACAACTTTCATAAGATCCACATAAGAAGGATGAATCATATAGGTAAACCTTTCCTTTCTATTAAAGATATATATCATTCCAGATCAGTTCTCTCCTGCCTAAATCTTTTCAAACTTGTTGATCCGGCTGTCCCCGGAAAGGGCTGTTCTGTTTTTTCTGTTAAAGGATTTTCTCCAGTCCGGCACTGAAAGCAGCTGCGAAGGCCTCTTTTTGAGCCTGGTCAGTGATGATCTCACCGCCCCTATGATCACCGTCCGGTGCCTCAGGTGTCCATGAACCGCTGATCACGGAATGCAGGGACTCTGCACAGGCTTCCACATCGTCATTGATGATCAGATAAGGATACTCCCCGATGGAGTGCACTTCCGCAGCGGCTCTGCGAAGCCGCTTCATGGCCTTCTCCTCCGACTCTGTCTTACGGCCGAAAAGTCTGTTTCTGAGTTCCTCCGCCGTCGGGGGTGTGACAAAGACAAGCACCGTCTCCGGGAACTGTTCCCTGATCTGCATGGCGCCCTGCACTTCGATCTCCAGAAGTACATCGCGTCCGGCTCGCCTGTTTTCTTCGACAAAAGCCCGCGGAGTTCCGTAATAGTTGTCCACAAACCCCGCATGCTCAAGCAGTCCGTCTCTCCTGACAAGATCCTCGAAGGTCTCATTCGAGACATAATGGTAGTCGACACCGTCGATCTCTCCCTCACGGGGTTTCCGTGTCGTCATGGATACTGAGAGCGCATATCCCTCATGTTCCTGCATCATACGGCGAATGACGGTTCCTTTTCCGGCTCCGCTGAAGCCGGAGATCACGATCAATTTCCCTTCCAATCCTCTGCCCCCTTTCCACATATCCGTCAAAACGGAATTCTCTGCAAAACGAGTTCAGTACTTATTCTTCCTGGTCGGCTCCGGGCTCCGCGAGGGCGCGCCCCCGGATCGTTTCCGGAAGCAGGGCAGACAGGACGATCCTGTCATTTTCCATGACGATCACTGACTTTGTCTTCCTGCCCTGGGTCGCATCGATCGTGCGGCCGTCGTTTTTGGCCTGGGAGACCAGCCTCCTTACCGGCGCCGAATCGGGGCTCACGATCGCTATGATTTTTCCCGAGTTTACAATATTGCCGAATCCGACATGTATCAGTTTATTTACTGCCATATACTGCACCGCAAATCCGGTCAGATGCAGGGATCACTCGATGTTCTGCACCTGTTCACGGATCTTCTCCACCGATGTCTTCAGTTCGATCGCATGGTCGGAAATCTCCCGGTCATCCGACTTTGAGAGGATCGTGTTGGATTCTCTGTTCATCTCCTGTGCGATAAAGTCCAGCTTGCGGCCGATACTGCCGCCTCTGGAAAGCTCCTGTCTGGTCGCCTCGATATGACTGTGCAGACGGACAAGCTCCTCATCCACACAGACCTTGTCCGCATAGATGGTCACTTCCTGGGCAATTCTGGACTCGTCAATTGCAGACGCCTCCAGCAGCTCCGTCACCTTGTCCTGGAGATTTTTTCTGTATGCCTCGATCAGTCCGGGCGCGCGCGAAGAGATAAATGCCACATGGTCCAGCATCTCTCCCAGCTTGCCGTCCAGGTCATTTTTGAGGAACTCGCCCTCGCGGACCCTGGCTTCATCGAACATCACAGCAGCGTCCCTGAGGACCTCCCGGAGATTTTCCCAGATGCCCTCCGGATCAACGGGCTCCTCTTCCATGGACAGTACGTCCGGAAAACGCGCCAGAGAGGAGACGCGGACATCATTCTCGATCCCGAATTCCTCAGCCATCAGGTTCAGATAGTTCCAGTACTCCCTGGCTATGCGCGCATTATATTTGACCTCCATGTTGGATTCGGTAAGATCCTGGTAGGAGATAAAAACATCCACCTTGCCGCGCTGCATATATTTCTTCAGCTCCTTGCGGATCTGTGCCTCAAGGGGATTGAGAAGTCTGGGCATTTTGATATTGATATCAAGGTAGCGGTTGTTGACAGATTTGATCTCCACCGCGATCCTGAAAGAATCGTTCTGCAATTCACTTCTGCCGTATCCTGTCATGCTTCTGATCATGAGCTGTCCTCCTGAAGGGCCTTAGATGTTCGCACCCTGGTCAGTATTTGACTGTGTAACGAAGAGCATATAAAATCAGTATCCATTATAACATTATACTTTCACCCGTCAAGAAAGAAGTGTATACTAAATTGACGTGAATCCGTGCAGAGCACGGGCACAGGACCTGCCCTCAGGTCCTGAATAAAGATAAGGAGACTTTTACATGGCTTTTGACGGCATCACCGTCGCCGGTCTCTGCAGCGAGCTGCAGGAAACGGCCGCCGGCGGACGCATCTATAAAATCGCGCAGACTGACAAAAATGAACTGGTGATCACCATACGCCCTGCCGCCGAGCGCGGCAAAGGGCAGATCAGGCTCTACCTGTGCGCCGATCCCTCACTCCCCCTGGTCTACCTGACCCGCACCAGCCGTCAGGCTCCCCTTCAGGCACCTGCCTTCTGCATGCTTCTGAGAAAGCACCTGCAGAACGGGCGGATCGTCTCCGTCACCCAGCCCGGGCTCGAGAGGATCCTGCGCTTCGAAGTCGAACACCGCAATGAGATGGGCGATCTCTGCACACACTGTCTGGTCGTCGAGATCATGGGCAAACACAGCAATATCATCTTCCTGGATGACAGTGATATGATCGTCGACAGTATCCGGCACGTCTCCTCCCTGGTGAGTTCCGTGCGCGAGGTCCTGCCCGGCAGACCCTATTTCATCCCCGACACGCAGTCCAAAAAGGACCCTCTCAGCGAGACCCGCGAGGGATTTATGTCTGTTCTGGACAATGGCCACATGGATGTGGCAAAGCTCCTGCTCAGAAGCTATACGGGCTTTTCCACTGTTGCTGCGCAGGAACTGGCCCACAGGGCACAGCTGACCCAGGACCGCAGTGCCGCCCTGCTTGCCCCCGATGAGAAGGAGGCGCTCTGGGAGCAGTTCCGGGACCTGGTCCTCCAGATCAGAGAAAAAAAATTCACCCCGGTCATGTACTGCCGCCGGGGCGAAGGACAGACAGCCGGGGCGCCTGCGGAATTCTCCCTGATCAGGCTCGGCCACTACGCTGACTGCGTTGAGGTTCCCTATGAATCTCCCTCCGCCCTGCTGGAGGATTTCTATGCCCGCAAAAATCTCTACACCCGCATCCGCCAGCGCTCGGCGGACCTGCGACACATCGTCCAGACCATTCTGGAGAGAGATGTGCACAAGTACGACCTCCAGTGCCGCCAGATCCGGGATACGGAAAAGAGGGAAAAGTTCAAGATCTACGGAGAGCTCCTCAACGCCTACGGTTATTCCGTTCCCGCCGGCGCAGACAGCTGTGAAGTCCTGAACTACTATACAGGCGAGAATATCCGGATCCCGCTGGATCCCACTCTCACCCCCCAGCAGAATGCCCAGAAATATTTTGACCGCTATGCACGCATGAAGCGCACCAACGAAGCTCTCACCCGCCTCACCGCAGAGGTGAGCGCCGAGATCGAACACCTGCGCAGTATCCAGAACGCCCTCGAATTCTCCACGACAGACGGTGATCTCTCCCAGATCAGGAGCGAAATGGAGGAGAGCGGCTTCCTCCGCCGCAAATACACCGGTCGCAGGGACTTCCGCGCGGACAGCAGAAAGGGCCGCTCCCGCACACCTCAGAGCAAGCCTCTTCACTACATCAGCAGCGACGGATACGATATCTATGTCGGCAAAAACAACACACAGAACGACGAGATCACCTTCCGCATGGCCGACAGCCGCGACATCTGGTTCCACGCCAACGACATGCCCGGCTCCCATGTCCTGCTCAAAAGCGGCGGACGGTCCATGGACCAACTGCCGGACCGCGTTTTTGAAGAGGCTGCTGCCCTGGCCGCCTACTACTCAAGCGGCCGTGAACAGGGCAAGGTCGAGATCGATTACCTCGAGCGCCGCAATGTCAAAAAGCCCTCCGGCGCCGCTCCGGGCTTCGTCGTCTACTACACCAATTACTCCATCCTGGCCAAGACGGATATCAGTGCCCTGCGTGAAGTCGAGGATTAGGCAGGGGATTGGAGATCAGAGCACCTGTTTGCAAATGAGGACCAGAGCAGATTTATGCACCTGAAGACCGGAGCAGATTGTTGCATTCGGTCTTCAGCTTTTTGCAGCTGAAGATCAAAAAACTATATCTTTATAAAAAACTATATCTTTATAAAAAACTTTATCTTTATTTTTTAAATATTGTAAATCTGCAATTGCAAAAACCCTCATCACATCCAGTGCAGCTTTTTGAGCAGACGGGCAATGGCCGTTCCCTTGGGAAGGCCCAGGATATCCTCCTCCGTAAAGCTCCCCATCCTGATCAGGATGAAGAAATAGACCGGAACGGCAGTCAGAATCGCCGGGATCAGGGCGACAAAATTTGCAAAGTACTCTCCCCGCACATGGGAGGCGAGTAAAAAGACCGCCCGGTAAACCGCAAAAGCGGCAGCACCCATCACAAGGGCGCTGAAGACAGGTTTCCAGTAGACCTTGACCGCATCGAAACGCAGTCCGAGATAGTGGCGCAGGAACATCTCATTGAGGGCAAAAATGATCGCCGCGTACAGGACGCTCACAAAGACCATGGCGTAAATGCCCCAATCGGTAAACCGCAGGAAAAAGATCAGCGCAGCCGTCTGGATGATCAGGGAAATACCCGCGCTGACAATGGGCATGTTCATCTTTCCGATTGCCTGCAGGACTGCGTTTGTGATGGTTCCCACGGACAAAAAGATGACGGTGACAGACTGCAGGGCGAGCAGGACCGAAGCCAGTTCCAGAGTCTCCCACTGGGGGAACATCAGCATAGTGACCGGCCGGGCCAGCACCAGCAGGCCGACTGCACAGGGGATGGAAATGATCAGCGCCATTCTGGAGGCGTTGAGGGAACGCCGTCTTGTCTCCGGAAGATCTCCTGAGGCATAGGCCGTGGCAATATTGGGAATGATCGCCGCCGACACTGCCGTCGCGACCGAGATCGGGATATTGGTGATGACTACAGCCTTGTTGGAAAACAGACCGAAGACCGTCGTGACCGCGGCCTCGGGAAGGCCTCTGCCGTCGATCAGCATATTCAGATAGATCATCTGGTCCAGTGTGGTCGTCAGATTCAGGATAAAACTGCTCACAATAAAGGGCGTGACCACCAGGATCGTGCTCTTCATGATCCTGGCATAGGGATCCGTGCTTCCCTTATCCAGAGCAATCCTTCGAAAGAAGCCCTTCCTGTGTCTGAGATAAGCGATCACCATGAAAACCAGGGCAGTTGCGACGCCGATGCCGGTACCCATTGCGCTGCCCATAGCGCCGCGGACAGCCTTCTCTGTCGGGTCTGCATGGATCGAGGCCGTGCGGATCAGGAGCGAGGCCGCTCCGATACTGACCGCCGCATTGGCGATCTGCTCCAGGATCTGCGACACCGAGGTCTGCACCATGGACTGGTTGGCCTGGAAATATCCGCGCACTGCACCCAGGATGCCGAACAGAAAGACCGTCGGCGCAAAGACCCGCAGGACCGGGACCGCATTGTGTTTTACCAGGACCCCTGCCCCGAAATACAGGAGCAGGCTCCCTGCTGTTCCTACGACGAGTGAATAGATCAGTGCACAGTGAAATGTCCTCTGGGCGTTCCTGTATTCTCCCACTGCGATCTTGGTCGACATCTGCCTTGAGATAGCCGCCGGCAGAGAGTTGGAGGAGAGGATCAGGATGATCATATAAATATTATAGGCGGCGCCGTAATAGCCGTTTCCCTCGTCCCCGATGATCGCAGTCAGCGGCGCGCGGTATAAAAGACCGATAATGCGGACCACAATGGTCGCGATCGCCAGGATACCTGCCTGCACGGCAATACTGCTGCCCGCAGACTTTTCTCTTCCGCTGTCCGCCTCCGGAATCTCTCGTCTCGCTTTTTCAGCCATGATGTCTTCTTCCTTTACCTGTTTTTATTCATTTACGCCCCTCACAAGGGCGAATGTCATCTTCACTGGATTTTCTAATGGATCCTTCTATTCGGGATCCTTCTTTCCGAGTCCTTTTTTCCGTGATCTTTCTATCCGAAATCTTTCTATCCGGGATCCTTCTATTCGGGATCTTTCTTTCCGGGATCTTTCTTTCCGGGATCTTTCTATTCGGGATCTTTCTTTCCGTAAATCTCTACCACTATATCATAAGTCTGTCAAAAATCCACAAAAAACTGCGGCAGGACAACAGATATGCCCTGCCGCAGTGTTTAATTCAGATCATCAGATCAATCTGTCAAAATGTTCTCAGCCGATGAGCCAGTCATACATCTCCTGATACTTGGCAGCGGACTGTGCCCAGGAGAAGTCTGCGCGCATTGCACGTTCAACCATCTTGTTCCACTCGAGGCGCTTGTCATAGTAGACCTGCTCAGCATAGCGGATGGAGTGCATCATCTCATGCGCATTGTAGTTTGCAAATGTGAAGCCTGTGCCGGTTCCTTCATATTCATTGTAAGGCTCAACGGTATCTTTCAGGCCGCCGGTCTCGCGTACGATGGGAAGTGTGCCGTAGCGCAGAGCCATCAGCTGGCTGAGTCCGCAGGGC
>DGRU01000047.1:17789-27238 GCA_002390025.1 Lachnospiraceae bacterium UBA4380 | reverse complement strand
ACGCCCCTCGAGAGGGCGTGAACAGTAACCAAACGCGGGCCAATGATGCAGGCACAGGGACCGGCAGGATGACAGAAAGGCGATTATCTGGTATTCTGGAAGGACAAGAGGACGGATTGATTTCACACATATGGACATAGGTCCCGCGCCCGCCAATATGCGCCTGTATATACAGTGAGCGCGGGGAACAAGCATTGGAAAGCGGGGGTATTTATGAAGAAATGTTTATGTGCGTTATGGATCATCTGCGCCGCACTGGTCATCGCGGGATGTGAAGCAGGAACACCGGATGCTGAATTATCAAAGAATGCAAAGAGCACTGCTGCGGCACAGGAGGAAGCCGGGACAGCAGAAGCTGCAAAAAAGGAGGATGAACAGGCGTCTGTGACTGAATCCGCCGATCAAAAGAGCGGGGCAAAGGAAGCGGAGACGGATGCGCAGAAGGACGGTTCCGCGGAGGAGAAGAAAGACAAGGAAGAGAAGAAAGAGGCTGAAGAGAAGACTGAAGAGGAGAAAAAGGCACAAGAGCCTGCAGAGAAGGCGGAAGAGGAGAATAAGGCAGAAGAGCCTGTAAAGAAAGCGGAAGAGGAGAAAAAGGCGGAGGAGAAAAAAGAAGAGAAATCCGCGAAGAAAGAGGAGAAGAAAGAGACAGAGAAGTCTGCCGGGAAAGAGGAAGAGAAGGAAAAGAGAGAACTCCCTCCGCAGTATATGCCCGACGGCTTTACACCCTACGGCAATTATGTGCTGGTCTATGACGACGGGTACGAGGTAAAAACAAGATTATCTCCGGCCGGCCTGACATATTATTATGGAAGCGAAGAGTTCCTGTTTACGCTCAACAAGGATCTCCCTGATATGAAGAATGAAATTGCCCACATCCTCTTCAATAACGCGGCACCCATGGATCCGGGAAACACGGAGGGAGAGGAGTTTCCCTTCGGGACGCCCTACATGATCTACATCAACCTGGATGACGGCAGTTACTACGAAGTGTCCAGCAGCTGGCTGGACCTTGACGGAAGAGTATTTGCGCGGGATATTTTTGAACTCTTCAGGCAGAAATGGGAGGGCGCCTTCTGAGCGGCCTGCGTCCCGCGGCAGAGAGACCGGGCCGATCGGCATGATTCGGGCAGATGCTGACCCGAATCCTGAACCAAAAGTGTATAATTCATCGCAGAAAATATTTTACAATCAGGCAGACATGGTGCTATAATGGCACAGTGTCTGCCTGAATGCATGATAAAGATATGCAGGATCGGTACAGTTTTCAGACCTGTCTCAATGCCGGCAGGACACAGAGTGTTTTCAGTTGGAGGAGTTGATCAAAATGAAGAAATCGAGAGCGGTCATTTCCCTTCTGCTCGTCGCGGCCATCGCGGTACTGATGGCATACACGGTGCTGATCGGATTTGGCAAAGGACACAGAGGTTCTTATCACAACATCAAAAAAGGGCTCGATCTGGCAGGCGGTGCCAGCATCACTTACCAGGCAGTGGGAGAAGAACCCCCTACCCAGGAAGACCTGAATGATACCAAGTATAAACTGCAGCGCCGTGTCGATCAGTACAGCACGGAAGCACAGGTATATACAGAGGGCACTGATCGCCTGAACATTGAGATCCCCGGCATCTCGGGTGTCGCTGAGACCAATCAGATCCTCGAGGATCTGGGACGCCCCGGCTCCCTGTATTTCATCCGCCAGACAGATGATGCAGGCAACGAAAACTACACACTCGGAGTTACTGAGGACGGCGGAGTCGAGTATGTTCTGACCAAGGAACTTGACCAGATTATCGCTGACGGCGACGCAGTGGTCACCGGTACACAGGTGGCAGATGCAAAGGCCGGTTATCAGCAGGATGACATGGGCAACAAGCAGATCGTCGTCTCCCTTACTTTCAACGATGAAGGCCGGGAGGCATTTGCCGCTGCGACAACAAAAGCCTTTTCCGCAAAAGAGTCTATCGGTATCTACTATGACGGACACTTCATCAGTGTTCCCTCCGTACAGGCTGCCATAACAGACGGACGTGCAGTCATCACCGGCGAGAGCACCATCGAGGATGCTGAGAATCTTGCTTCCACGATCCGTATCGGCGGACTGAAGGTCGAACTGGAGCGTCTGCGCTCCCAGATCGTCGGCGCGCAGCTGGGCCAGGATGCCATCCGCACCAGTAAATTCGCCGGCATGGTCGGTTTCGGTCTGGTTGCGGTCCTGATGATCGTGATCTATCTGCTGCCCGGTTTTGCGGCTGTTCTGGCACTTACCATCTACATCCTGATGATGGCACTGGTGCTCAACGGATTTGATATTACCCTGACACTTCCCGGTATTGCAGGTATCCTGCTTTCCATCGGTATGGCAGTTGATGCCAACGTCATTATTTTTGCACGTATCCGCGAGGAGCTTGCCAACGGCATCGGCGTCAAGACTGCGATCAAAAACGGTTTCAGCAAGGCTCTGTCCGCCATCATCGACGGAAACGTGACAACACTGATCGCGGCAGCAGTTCTGGCGGTCCTGGGCTCCGGTACGGTCAAGGGATTCGCCTACACACTGGCTATCGGTATCATCCTGTCGATGATCACATCTCTGTTTGTGACCAGATTCCTGATGAGCATTTTCTATGGACTGGGACTGACAAACAAAAAGCTCTACGGCATCGGCAAGAAGAGGACACCGATCAAGTTTGTCGAGAAGAGGAAGATCTTCTTTGCCATCTCCATCGCAGTGGTGCTTGCTGGTTTCGTCGCCATGGGTGTCTTCAAGGCGCGCGAGGGCAATATCCTCAACTACAGCCTTGATTTTGTCGGCGGCACATCCACCAGTGTCAGCTTCAATGAGGACATGAGCCTGGAGCAGATCGAGAGCCAGGTCATCCCGGTATTCACGGAAGTGACCGGCGACAGCAATGTCCAGATCCAGAAGGTTGCCGGCAGCAACGAAGTCATCTTCAAGTCTGCCGTACTTGACGCAGACAAGAGCACAGAGCTGTCCAACCAGCTGGTAGAGAAATTCTCTGTCGACAAGGACAGCATCACATCCGAGACGATCAGCTCCACCATCAGTGATGAGATGAAGCGCGACGCCCTGATCGCGGTCGTGGTTGCTCTGATCCTGATGCTGATCTATATCTGGTTCCGCTTCAAGGATATCCGCTTCGGTGCATCCTCTGTCATCTGCCTCGGCCACGACGTACTGGTCGTGCTTGCTTTCTATGCATTTGCCCGCATCAGTGTCGGCAGTACCTTTATTGCATGCATGCTGACGATCGTCGGTTATTCCATCAACGCGACCATCGTTATCTTCGACCGCGTGCGTGAGACTCTGCGCACACGCAGCAGACAGCAGACCCTGGCGGAAGTTGTCAATGAGAGTGTCACGGACACACTGTCCAGAAGTATCTTTACATCGCTGACAACCTTCTTCATGGTGCTGGCCCTGTTCATTTTCGGCGTCGCCAGCGTCAAGGAGTTTGCGCTTCCGATCATGATCGGTATCATCTGCGGTGCATATTCGTCTGTCTGCCTGGCAGGCTCCATCTGGTATGTGCTGCGCAAAAACTCCGATGATGCCGCAAGGAAGTCGATTTCTTCCGGCAAGGGCGGCAACAGCGGAAAGTCCGGCGGTCAGCAGCCCGCTAAGAAGAAAGATGATTATTCCAACCTCTCCAAGAAGGAGCGCAAAGAGCGCCGCCGCAAGGAAGAGGAGGCAAAGAACAAGGCAAAGATCACTGTCTGATCCCTGTCTGAAGACGGGACAGAGAGTCCGGATCTGAGGCCTTTGAGAAGATTCGAAAAAGGCAGTGCGATTCTGCCTGTATAGTAGGGATCCCGGATCAACGGCAGGGAGGATGTAGCTGCATCCTCCCTGTTACTGACTGTAAAAGCCGATCAAAAGGACGCGCAGGCGGACATGCACAAACTGCCGGGCAGGATTGCGGCCAGATTGCTGCTGCCTGGATGCGCAGACATTTGATGGGCCCGCATGTAGGAGACACAGAGGCATTTTTACTTTCTGATGAAGGAGCGCAGGTCGGAAAAACATGGCAAAGTGGATGGTTTATCAGAAAAAAGAGGACTTTCAGGCAATTGCCCGGGCCTGCGGGATCTCCCAGGTGCTGGCGCGTCTGATCCGCAACCGCGATGTGATCGGAATTGAACAGACGCGGCGGTTTCTGCGGGGAACCCTGTCCGATCTGCACGATTCCCGGCTTCTGCCGGACATGGACAGGGCAGTCGGTATCGTCTGCGAAAAGATCCGTGAGGGCGAGTCTGTCCGTGTGATCGGAGACTATGATGTAGACGGGATCTGTGCCTCCTACATCCTCATGCACACTCTCTCGGTCTGCGGGGCACAGGCGGATGTAGTCCTTCCCGACAGGATCCGGGACGGCTACGGGATGAATCCGCAGATGGCGGAAGATGCCGCGCATGACGGGATCGGCCTGATCCTGACCTGTGACAACGGCATCGCTGCGGCAGAGGCGGTCCGCACTGCCGTGGAGGCAGGCATCAGTGTCGTCATCACAGACCACCATGAGATTCCCTTCGAGGAAAAAGAGGACGGCAGCAGGGAGTATTTTCTCCCTCCTGCGGATGCTGTGGTGGACCCCAAGGTGCGCAATCCTCAGACCGGAGAGGCAGATTACCCCTTTCCCGAGATCTGCGGGGCAGTTGTCGCCTGGAAACTTGCAGGTCTGGTCCTGGGTGAACTGGTACCCTCGCGCAGGGATGCTGTTCTGGAGGAACTCCTGCCTTTCTGTGCCCTGGCCACTGTCTGCGACGTCATGCCGCTTCTGGATGAGAACAGGATCCTTGTCCGGGAGGGACTGCAGCGTGCAGCGCACACCTCCAATATCGGCCTTCGCAGTCTTCTGACCGTCAACGGCCTTGAAGGGCAGCCCCTGACTACTTATCATGCCGGATTTGTAGTCGGACCCTGTCTCAATGCGACAGGAAGGCTGGACAATGCCGAGCGGGCGCTCGCTCTTTTTCTGGAAGAAGATCCCTCCGAGGCGCTTCGCAGCGCCCAGAAGCTGCGGGAACTCAATGACAGCCGCAAAAGCCTGACCGAGAAGGGGGTCGAACAGGCCCTGGAGACGATCGGAGACGGGCATCTGTTGGACAACAGAGTGCTTGTCATTTTCCTTCCCGACTGTCACGAATCCCTGGCGGGCATCATTGCCGGCAGGATCCGGGAGCGCTACAACCGGCCGGTCTTTGTGCTGACAAGGACGGAACAGGGGACAGTCAAGGGCTCCGGCAGATCAATCGAGGCCTATGATATGTTTGCCTCCATGACAGCAGTGAAAGAGTGCTTTTCAAAATTCGGAGGGCACAGGATGGCGGCCGGACTGACCATGAAGGAGGCGGATATCCCTCTGCTGCAGAAGCGCCTGGAAGAAGGCTGCAGTCTGCGGGAAGAGGATCTGACGGAGGTGCTCCACATCGATATGGAGCTTCCGCCCGCCCTGTGGACCCTGGATATGACGGAGGAGCTCCGGCTGCTGGATCCCTGCGGGACAGCGAACCCGCGGCCCATGTTTGCCGCCAGGGGGATCCGGCTCCGAAGTCTGCACATCATGGGAAAAGGACAGAATGTCCTCCGCATGGAGGCAGTCGATTCCAGGGGCTCCCGTCTGACCCTGATCTGGTTCTGCGAAGCTGCCCGCTTCCGGGAGATGGTCCTTGAAGCGGCCGGCCGGGGGAACTGGGATATCCTGTGTGCAGGACACGCGGATCTGGCTGTGAGCATGATCTACTATCCCGACATCAATGAGTGGCGGGGCAGAAAGTCGCTCCAGTTCGTCGTCAAGGATATGAAAATCCAGCCGGTCAGATGACCGGATAAATGGATAACCGGATAACCGGACAACCGGGAAAAACAGCTGCATACCCTGACTGTGTGCGGCATCAATGCTTATTTGCCTGAAGAGGAGGCTGTTTATGAAGATCAGAGAACTCGTAAAGGACCTGTCCTGTCATTTCAACACCATCCGCGGCGAAAAAATCTGCGCGGACACCCATATACAGGGCCTTTTGGATACAGAGATCACAGAGATCACCAATGATTCCAGAAAAGTTGTTCCGGGCAGCCTGTTTTTCTGCATAGTCGGCGCCAACAGCGACGGACATGACTATGCCGCAATGGCCATTGAAAAGGGCGCGTCCGCTCTCGTGGTCCAGAAAGAGATCGACCTGTCGGCGGCAGGTGCCGGCAATCTCAAGGAGCAGCCCGTCATTATTCGGGTTGAGGATTCGCGCTTTGCCATGGCGGCGGTTTCCGCAGCTTTTTACGGACATCCCGCACGGGAGATGAAGATCATCGGCATCACCGGGACCAAGGGCAAGACTACCACGACCTATATGGTGCGCTCGATCCTGGAGGCGGCGGGGATCAGGACCGGCCTTGTGGGAACCATCGAGACTGTCTATGAGACGGCAGCGGGGGAAGAGGTGCGGATCCCCTCCGCCAACACGACCCCGGAGTCCATCGTTCTGCAGAGGCGCTTCCGCGAAATGGCGGACGGCGGTGTGCAGGCGGTCGTCATGGAAGTCTCTTCCCAGGCCCTGATGCTGAACAGGACCGCCGGATTCCTCTTTGATCTGGGCATTTTCACAAATCTCTCGCCTGATCACATCGGCCCCAATGAGCACACGGATTTCGAGGATTATCTGCACTGCAAGAGCCTTCTGTTCCGCCAGTGCCGGACAGGCATCTTCAACGGCGACGATCCCTATTTTGAAAGGATCCTCGAGGGGCACACCTGCCGGGTGGAGACCTTTGGACTGGGAGAGAGCAATGACCTGCGCGCCAGGAACATTACGCTGATCCATACGCCCGGTGAACTGGGGATCGCTTTTGATACGGAGGGGGTTCTCTCTCTGCACGCGCATGTCCCGGCGCCGGGAAGCTTCAGCGTCTATAATGCGCTCTGCGCCATCGCGGTCTGCAGGCATTTCGACGTCTCAGAGGACAATATCTGCAGGTCCCTGAGCCGGATCCATGTCCGCGGCAGGATCGAGATGGTAAAGGTGAGCGACAAATTCACACTGATGATCGACTATGCCCACAATGCCATGGCTCTGGAGAGCCTCCTGAAGACCCTGCGCGAATATGACCCGGGCAGGCTGGTGTGCCTGTTCGGCTGCGGCGGAAACCGCTCCCGCTCCCGCAGGTTTGAGATGGGTGAGGTCAGCGGACGCCTGGCAGACTTCACGATCATTACTTCCGATAATCCCCGCTATGAGGAGCCCATGGACATCATTGCGGATATTGTCACGGGAATTGAGCCGACCGGCGGAAAATATATCAAGATCCCGGACCGCAGAGAAGCGATCCGCTATGCAATTGAAAACGGGCAGCCCCATGACATTATCGTTCTGGCGGGCAAGGGCCATGAGGACTACCAGGAGATCAAAGGTCAAAAGTATCCCATGGACGAACGTGTCCTGATCGCCGGCATCCTCGAGGAAGCCAAAAAACAACAGTAACCGTCTGCCATCAGGGCTTAGGACAGCTTTTTGACCGGGAAAGGAGAGTTCTGCTTGGAAAAATATGCACAGGTGATCATCGATATTTCCCGGAGGGGTCTGGACAGGCCTTTCTGCTACAGGATCCCTGAAGAGCTGCAGCAGAGCGTGCGGGCGGGCAGTATCGTCATGGTGCCCTTCGGCGCAGGGAACACTCTGCGCAAGGGATATGTGGTAGGATTTGCGGACCGGGCCGAGGTGGCGGCGGACAAACTCAAGGAGATCGCGCAGACAGTGGAGCCCGGGCGCGGATACACCATGGAGGATGACAGCGAATTCTACCTGCGCCTTGCAGCCTGGATGAAAAACCGCTATGGCTCCACTATGGCCACAGCCATGCGCACAGTCCTGGCCTCCCGCAAACAGGGAAAGGTCAGAGAACACCGCCAGATCCGCCTTCTCCTGT
The DNA here is from genome assembly GCA_002390025.1 of Lachnospiraceae bacterium UBA4380. Taxonomy (GTDB): domain Bacteria; phylum Bacillota; class Clostridia; order Lachnospirales; family Lachnospiraceae; genus CAG-791. Next base: position 19,296 of record DGRU01000047.1, on the reverse strand, counting down.
CAAAGGAGGAGGGAGAAGAGCAGCTTGCTCTCTACCTCAAAAAACACCAGACGGCCAGGGCCAGGCTTCTCAAGGAGCTGCTGCAGGTTCCCGAACTTCCCTGGACCCTTGTCACGACCAGGCTCCACATTTCCTCTGACGCCGTCAATGCCATGAAACGCGCCGGCGTGATCGAGGTCGTCGCGGTACAGGAACTCAGGAACCCGGTCAACGTGTCGCCGAGCGCGCAGACCGGCATGCGGCTGAGCGCAGCCCAGCAGCAGATCGTGGATACTGTGGTCGCGGATTTTGACCGGCTTCAGTCCGTGCGGTCAGGGGCAGCGGCAGGGGATGATCCCGGGGAAGGCCCGAAGGGAATCTCGGAGGAAGCCCCCGCAGAAACACTTGAAGAAGCCCCCGCAGAAACACCCGGGGAAGCCTCCGGGGGAAAACTTCCCTTTGTCAGTCTCATCCACGGGGTCACCGGCAGCGGCAAGACGGAAGTCTATATTTCCATCATTAAGGAAATCTGCGCGCGGGGCAGGCAGGCAATCATGCTGATCCCTGAGATCTCCCTGACCTTCCAGACGCTCATGCGTTTTTACAGTCATTTCGGCGACCGGGTCAGCGTGGTCAACTCCTCTCTCTCCGAGGCGGAGCGGACAGACCAGTGGGAGCGGGCCAGAAGAGGTGAGATCGATGTGATCATCGGCCCCCGCAGCGCCCTCTTTACCCCCTTTTCCAGCCCCGGCGTGATCGTGATCGACGAGGAGCATGAGCGAAGCTATAAAAATGAATCCATGCCCAAATACCAGACCAGGGAGGTGGCCGAGGAGATCGCGAAAATGCACGGCGCTGTCCTGGTGCTGGGATCGGCGACGCCTTCCCTGGAATCCTACTGGCGGGCTCAGCACGGGGAGATCCGCCTCTTCCGTCTGCGTGAGAGGCTGACCGGGGGAAGGCTTCCCTCGGTGGAGACCGTGGATATGCGCGAGGAGCTGAAGCAGGGCAATAAGTCCATGCTCTCCAGGAGCCTCCATGCCAAAATTGAGGACCGCCTGCGCAAGGGCCAGCAGAGCATGCTCTTTATCAACCGCCGCGGATTTGCGGGTTTTGTCTCCTGCAGGAGCTGCGGCTTTGTGGCAAAATGCCCCCACTGCGACATCTCCCTCTCTCTGCACGGCAACGGGAGGCTGGTCTGCCACTACTGCGGCTATGAGAGACCTTCCTTCAGGACCTGTCCCGAGTGCGGCTCGCGCTACGTGGTCGCCATGCGGGCCGGAACAGAAAAGATAGAAGAATTTCTCCGGGAGACCTTTCCTCAGGCCAGGATCCTGCGCATGGACGCGGATACGACCCGGCGCAAGGGAAGCTATGAAAAAATCCTCTCGGCCTTCTCTTCCGAGGAGGCGGATATCCTTCTGGGAACCCAGATGATCGTCAAGGGCCATGATTTTCCGGCTGTCACTCTGGTGGGCATTCTCATGGCGGATCTGTCTCTGTACGGGGACGATTACCGGTCGGCGGA
>DGRU01000047.1:0-17724 GCA_002390025.1 Lachnospiraceae bacterium UBA4380 | reverse complement strand
GGACCTTCCAGCTGCTCACCCAGGCGGCCGGCAGGGCGGGCCGGGGAGCGGAGGCGGGCGATGTTGTGATCCAGACCTATCAGCCCGAACATTATGCCATCCGCTATGCCGCAAAACAGGACTACGAGGGCTTTTATGGGGAGGAGACAGCCTACCGCAGGCTTCTGCGCTATCCGCCTGCCGCCCATATGATGGCTGTACAGATCCAGTCCGAGGAGGAAGAGGAAGCCCTCAGGGCCGCCAATGTTCTCCGTATGAGACTCATGGAGATGCAGAACCGGCGCGGGGCCGCACAGTTTCAGATCATCGGCCCTTCCACAGCTTCTGTGAAGAAGCTGCGCGACCTGTTCCGCTTTGTCCTGTATATAAAAGCCGAAAAATATGATACACTGGTGGTCTGTAAAGACATGATTGAAAAAACGGAGGCACAGGAGAGGCGGGCATCCTCCACTCTGTTCCGGCATGTGGAGATCCAGTTCGATTTTGACCCGATCAATCCGTTTTGAAGTCAGATCTGAATGTATATTTTAAAAATATAGTGAATGTATATAGAAAGGGAGATTATGGCACTGCGTACTATCAGAGAAATGGGCGACCCGGTCCTTGGCAAAAGGGCCAAAGAAATCAAAGAGGTGACTCCCCGCATCAGAACTCTCGCAGAGGATATGCTCGAGACAATGTATGAGACCGGAGGAGTCGGTCTTGCGGCGCCCCAGGTAGGTATCCTCAAGAGGATCGTTGTCATCGATATCACCGAGGAGCAGAACGAGCCGCTGACGATGGTCAATCCCGAGATCATCGAGCAGGACGGCGAGCAGACAGGCTTTGAGGGCTGCCTCTCCGTCCCCGGAAAGGTCGGCGAAGTGACCCGTCCCAACAGGGTTGTCGTGCGCTACATGGATCTGGATATGAATGAATGGGAGATCGAGGCGGAGGAATTCCTGGCCCGCGCTGTCTGCCATGAACTCGATCATCTGGACGGCCACCTCTATGTGGAGAAGGTCAACGGCGAGCTGCGCGATGCCTCCGAGCTTCAGGAGATCGATGAAGAGGAAGAGGAGACGGAAGGTGCAGAGCAGGAAGCTTAACTGCCCATCTGCACATACGAGACGTAAAGGAGACAGAGTTGAAGATTATTTTTATGGGAACACCTGATTTTGCCGTCGCGGCGCTGGATGCCCTGTGCAGGGACGGCCGGGAGGTCATCCTGGCAGTCACACAGCCGGACAGACAGAAAGGCCGCGGACGCAAAGTGATCCAGACGCCTGTCAAGGTCTGCGCGGAAAAATGGGGCGTCCCTGTTTTTCAGCCCGCCCGCATCAGGGAAGCCGGGGCCATCGAACAGATCCGCAGCCTTGAGCCCGACCTGATCGTGGTCGCTGCTTTTGGACAGATCCTGCCTCAGGAACTGCTTGACATTCCCCGTCTGGGCTGCATCAATATCCATGCGTCGCTCCTGCCCAGGCTCCGCGGCGCGGCGCCGATTCAGTGGTCGGTCATTAACGGAGATACCGAGAGCGGGATCACTCTGATGCAGATGGATGCCGGACTGGATACAGGAGATATCCTCTTTCAGGAGAGTGTCCCCATCGGACCTCAGGAGACGGGGGAGAGTCTCTACGACAGGCTGGCACAGCTGGGCGGAGAGATGATCGTAAAGTACCTGCCCGCGATCGAGGCGGGAGACATCCATCCCGTCCCCCAGCAGGACAGCCTCTCCACTTACGCGCCCATGCTCAAAAAGGAGATGGGAGAGATCGACTGGACCATGCCCGCAGGGCAGATCGAACAGCGCATGCGCGGTATGCTTCCCTGGCCGGGCGCCTACACGACGCTGGGAGGCCACATCCTCAAAATCTGGCGTGCCCGGGTGCAGACATACGCGCAGGTGCCTGCCGGTACTTCCCCCGGAACTGTCCTCTACACGGACAAAAAGACCATCTGCGTGGCGGCAGGACAGGAAGCTCTCGAGCTTCTGGAGGTCCAGGCCGAGGGCAAGAAGCGCATGGAGACCGACGCCTTCCTGCGCGGCACGAAGGTTTCGGCGGGAGATGTTCTTGGACGCGGATAATCATTTATGAAATTTTTATTTTGCGTCAACAGATCTGTAACAATGTATGGGCATAATGGATAAGACGGCGGCCGGGAGAGCAGGAAGTCCGGCGCGCACGAAGTGGTTTCTATTTTCCTGCACGTACACAAAAAGGAGGTCTCGTTATGTATTATTCCGGCGGTTACGGAATGTATAACGGATTTTACAGCGCTTCTTATCTGCTGGTCATCATCGGCGCAGTGATCTGCATGATCGCCAGCGCACGCGTCAAATCAACTTATAGAAAATATGCAAAGGTCATGAGTGCCAGCGGCATGACAGGCGCGCAGGCGGCAGAGATGATCCTGCGCAGGAACGGGGTCCTGGGAGTGACCGTACAGCATGTTGCCGGAGAACTCACAGATCACTATGATCCCAGGCGCGGCGTGGTCAACCTCTCGGACGCGACCTACAATTCCACTTCGGTGGCGGCCATCGGCGTGGCGGCGCATGAATGCGGACACGTCATGCAGCACGAGACGGATTATCTTCCCCTCAAGATCAGAACCGCACTTGTTCCGGTCGCAAATATCGGCAGCAACCTCGGTATATGGATCGTCATGCTGGGCCTGATCCTGGGACTCAATGACACACTTGCCATGATCGGCATCTACCTGTTTTCCTTCGGCGTTCTCTTCCAGCTGGTGACGCTCCCCGTTGAGTTCAACGCGTCCCGCCGCGCCCTGGTCATGCTGCAGGATTACGGGATCCTGAGACAGGACGAAGTGCAGGGCAGCCGGTCCGTGCTCTCGGCGGCGGCCATGACCTATGTCGCATCGGCAGCCGCGTCCGTACTGCAGCTGCTGCGTCTTCTGATGATTGTCAACGGAGGACGGCGCCGCAGATGAGGCAGGGGGAACACGGCATAAACAGTAATCATCATTCAAACAGAAAACAGAGATCTGTACATACAACCGAAAAAGGAAGGGCATTGAAGGACGAGAGAGAGGTAGTCCTGCTTGCCCTTCTTTCGCATGAGAAAAACGGAACATTCAGCAATGTTCTGGTCAGGAGAACCCTGGACGACTGCGCGGGAAAGAGCGCTGTGGAGAAAGCCTTCATCAAGCGCCTCCTGGAGGGGGTCATTGAGAGAAAGACAGAGCTGGATGCCAGGATCGAGCACTTCACCGGCCGCTCTGTCACACGCCTCCACCCGGCCGTCCACCAGATCCTGCGCATGGGTATTTATCAGATCTATTATATGGACTCAGTGCCGGACAGCGCGGTCTGCAATGAGGCCGTCCGGCTGGCAAAGCGCCATGGTCCCGCAAGGCTCTCCGGGTTTGTCAACGGGGTGCTCCGCAACGCGGCCAGACAGGCTGCCGCGGAAGGGGACAAGGATGGCGCGCAGGCGGCAGAGACTCATGTCCCTTCCGGGGAAAAGGGCTGTGCAGATCCCCTGGACCGTGTACAGGCCCAGAGTATCAGGCACTCCATGCCTCAGTGGCTGGTTCAGATGTGGACCGACCAGCTGGGAGCGGAGGAGACAGAGAAACTTCTGGATGCCCTGATGGAGATCCGGCCTGTCTCCATGCGGATCGGCGCCCGTCTCACCGCCGGTGAGCGGGAGAAACTGCTGGAAGAGCTCCGCGCAGCGGGGGTCGTGATCGAAGAGGGCGGATGGCTTGCCGACTGCCGCCACCTTCGCAAAACTTCCGATCTTCGCAGGCTCCCGGGCTTTTCCCGGGGACTGTGGACTGTCCAGGACGAGAGCTCCATGCTGTCTGTGGAGGCCGCGGGGCTCAGAGGAGGAGAGACTGTCCTCGATGTGTGCGCCGCGCCCGGCGGAAAGAGCTTTTTTGCGGCGGACAGGCTGGCAGCCCTGGAGCTGGAAACAGGCAGGGCCGGAAGGGTGTACTCCTATGATCTGACCCGCCGCAAGACGGATCTGATCCGCGAGGGGGCAAAGCGCCTGCACCTGGACAATATCCGGGTCGCGGAGAGGGATGCCAGGATTTTTGCCGGTCAGGACGAAGGCAGGGCAGATGTGGTCCTGTGCGACCTGCCCTGTTCCGGTCTCGGAGTCATGGGCAAGAAGAGGGATATCAAGTACCGGGTCAGCCTGGAGGGGCTCGCCTCCCTGCAGCAGCTGCAGAGGGAAATCCTCAGGAACGCGGCGCGCTATCTGAAACAGGGCGGCGTCCTCATCTACAGTACCTGTACGATCAATCGGGCGGAGAATGAAGAAAATGCCGCCTGGATCGGGAAGGAACTGGGGCTTGTGCCGGAAGATCTGGCGGCTTATCTGCCGGAGGGGATTCCGGGTATACAGGCCAATATGCTCCAGCTCCTGCCCCACGTGCACGGGACAGACGGGTTTTTCATCTCCCGCTTCAGAAAAGCCTGAGAGGACAGAAAGACGGATCGCCGGAAACATTTACTTATACAGGAAACATTTACATGAGAGAAGATACGACAGAAAAGAGAGCGGGACAGTCCGCGGCAGAAAGCCCTTCGGCGGGCACAGACAGGCAGAAGGGCAGTGATGTTCTTCCGGACATCAAGTCCATGTACCTTGAAGAGCTCCGCAGCATGGTCCGCGAAAAGGGACTCCCGGCCTTCCGGGCAAAACAGATCTACGAATGGATCCACGTCCGCCAGGCGGCATCGTATGAGGAGATGACCAATCTCCCCGCCAGGCTCCGCGCGGAGCTGTCCGCCGAGTATCCGCTTGTGACGGCAAAGCTGATCGACCGGCAGATCTCTGCGGCGGACGGCACGCAGAAATACCTCTTCGAGATGCCGGACGGATGCCTGGTGGAGAGTGTTTTCATGCGCTATCACTTCGGAAACAGTGTCTGCATTTCCTCCCAGGTCGGATGCCGCATGGGCTGCAGCTTCTGCGCCTCCACCCTGCACGGCCTGGTCAGGTCCCTGACAGCGTCCGAAATGCTGGAACAGATCTACGCGATCATACGGCAGACCGGAGAGGCGGTTTCCCACGTTGTCGTCATGGGAATGGGGGAGCCTCTGGACAACTATGACAATCTGCTCCGCTTTATCCGCCTTCTGACAGGGCCGGAGGGACTCAACCTGAGCCAGCGAAGCCTGACTGTTTCTACCTGCGGGATCGTCCCGAATATCTATCGTCTGGCAAAGGAAGGCCTCCATATAACACTGGCGCTTTCTCTTCACGCCGCGACGGATGAGCAGCGCAGGAAGATCATGCCTATCGCGAACCGCTATTCGATCGAAGAACTGATGAAGGCCTGCGGGGCCTACTATCGGGAGACGGGCAGGCAGATCACCTTTGAGTACAGCCTGATCCGCGGTGTCAACGACAGCAGCGCTGATGCCCAGGGCCTGACGAGGCTGGCAAAGCCCCTCAGAGCCCACATCAACCTAATCCCTGTGAACCCTGTGCGTGAGCGCGGATATGAACATCCTGACAACGCGCATGTGCAGGCTTTCAAAAAGGAACTTGAAAATAACGACGTAAATGTTAGTATTAGAAGAGCACTTGGCAAAGATATCGAGGGCGCCTGCGGACAGCTTCGCAACAGATACGTCCGCTGAGGCATTAAACGGAATTATCAAAAGCGCTGTGAGGTATTAGCTATGCCATCATCATTTTCTATAACAGATACCGGCAGGCAGAGGAAAATGAACCAGGATTATGTCTTTACGAGCGATATCCCGGTCGGACCGATGCCTAACCTGTATATTGTCGCGGACGGAATGGGCGGTCATAATGCAGGGGACTTTGCGTCCAGATATACGGTGAACGCAGTTGCGGCGGCAGTCGCAGGGGCAGGAGACAACTCCGGTGATCCCGCCCGTCTTCTGGAGAGCGCGCTGCGGGAAGCAAATGCAGGCCTGAGGGAGATCGCTGCGGACAGACGCGAATATTACGGCATGGGAACGACCTTCGTCTCCGCTTCCGTGAAGGAGGGGAGGCTTCTGGCTGCCAATGTCGGCGACAGCAGGCTCTATGTGCTCCGTGCCCCCGGCAGGATCCGCCAGGTCACGGTTGACCATTCTTTCGTAGAGGAGATGATCCAGGCAGGCAGGATTGACAGGGAGACGGCGCGCACGCTTCCTGACAAGAATATCATCACCCGCGCAGTCGGCGCGGAGGATCTGCTTATCGTCGACTTTTTCCGCGAAACACTTACAGACGGAGACATTCTACTGCTGTGCTCGGACGGACTGACCAACATGCTGACCGATCAGGAGATCGCCAGAATCGTCTTTTCTTTCAGAAGTCTCGAGGAAGCTGCAGACAGGCTGATATTCGAGGCGAACATGGCGGGCGGCAAGGACAATATTTCGGTAATACTCATCAATCCTTTTGATACAGGCCGCTGGCCGGTCTGACCCAGAATCCGGAGGAGAAAATGTTCAAGATAGGAATGTTGATTGCGGACCGCTATGAGGTGCTGGAAAAAGTCGGTACCGGAGGCATGTCCGATGTATATAAAGCGAAAGACCACCGGCTCAACCGCATGGTGGCTGTCAAGGTGCTCAAACAGGAGTTTTCGGAAAACGCGACCTTTGTTTCCAAATTCCGTGTCGAGGCACAGGCCGCAGCAGGGCTGATGCATCCCAACATCGTCAATGTATACGATGTCGGAGAGGAAAAGGGCACCTACTACATCATCATGGAGCTGGTGAACGGCATTACCCTAAAGCGGTATATAGAGAAAAAAGGAAGGCTGACCCCCCGTGAGGCGGTGACAGTCGCGATCCAGGTCGCCATGGGCCTGGCTGCTGCTCACAGAGGCCACATTATCCACAGGGACATCAAGCCCCAGAATATTATTATCTCCAAAGAAGGCAAGGTAAAGGTGACGGACTTCGGAATCGCGAAGGCCTCCACCAGCAATACGATCACTTCGAATGTAATGGGTTCCGTCCATTACACATCCCCCGAGCAGGCCAGGGGAGGCTACAGCGACGAAAAGAGCGATGTGTATTCTCTGGGCGTGACTCTGTATGAAATGCTGACAGGCAAGGTGCCCTATGACGGGGAGACAACTGTCGCTGTCGCCCTTCAGCACATCCAGGACCCCTTCCCCTCTCCGAGAGAGATCGTTCCGGATCTGCCCTTCAGCGTTGAGCAGATCGTGCTCAAATGTTGTGAGAAGAGTCCCGACCGCCGCTATCAGACCATGGATGAGCTTGCGACAGACCTCCGTCATTCACTGAGCGATCCCGAGGGACATTTTGTACAGCGGACAGAGGACGCGGACCTCTCTGATACGAGGGCAATCACCTCAAGAGACCGCGAGGAGATCAGACGCCGGACATCTGCGGGTGCGGCAGGCGCGGCAGCAGCCGCCGCCGGAACAGCACCGGGAAGCCTCTCACAGGCGACACAGGGATTTCAGCCGGTTTCTGCTGCGGCAGGAGCGGGAGCGCAGGGAAGTTCCGCCGCAGGGGGACAGATCCAGGCCGGTGCGGACGGCTCAGGAGACGGAGTCTATGACGGAGACGACAAGTTTCCGGCAGGAGACAGGGATTCCGCAGACGGGCTTGAAGACGAAGAGATCGCCCAGGACGAGCGCCGCCTGGACAGGATCATCCAGATTCTCTCCGTAGTTGCGATTGTTGTGATCGGAATCGTCATCATACTGGTCGCTCTGAACCGCCGTTCCTCTTCAGACAGCACGGAGACGAACGGGACCCAGCAGAGGGATACCGCTGTGGTGAATGAGGACCAGACTGATCAGGAGAAAACAGAGGATGACAGTCCCCTGATCGTCCTGATGCCGAAAGTGGTCGGAAAGACCGCAGAGGAGGCACAGGATGCTCTCAAACGGGCAAACCTCACATCGGAGATCACCTATGGCACCTCCGATGTCTATGAGGACGGCGTCGTCATGGATGCCAGCGCCCAGGAGGGGGAGAGGCTCGAAGAAGGGACCAAGGTAAAACTGACGGTTGCCAGACACGAGACGGTAACCGTGGCCGATGTCAGGGGCAGCAAACAGGCTGCTGCTGAGGAGACACTCCAGGGACAGGGTCTCAAGACAGCTGTGGAACAGATCTTCAGCGAAGAGACCGAAGAGGGCTATGTCGAGAAACAGTCCCCCGATGCAGGCGCAAAAGCCGCCGCGGGATCGACCGTCACCCTTTATGTCAGCAAGGGCCCCGACCGGACCGGCATGGCAGAAGTGCCCAATATCCTGGGCATGACAGAGCAGGAAGCTTCCGCAGCCCTGCTTCAGGTGGGGCTGACGCCCGGCGAGACAAGTGTCACGGATACGAGCGGACGCTATGAGCCCGGAATCGTTGTGGGGCAGTCCATTGAGAAGGGCGAATTTGTCGAGGAAGGTACTGCAGTGGACATGGAACTGAGCGGCGAGCCCCGCTACAGCTATTCTGCCAGGATCGAGGCGCCCAGATACAGTGAGGACCCCGATTACGAAGAAGGAACACCCGTCACCCTGATCATCAGGACGGAGGACGGCAAGGAACTTCTGAATGTGACAACAACGGATTTCCCCTACCAGGTCTCCTTTACGGGGATCCCCTATTCAAGCGCGACACTTTATCTCAACTACACGAATGTTGTGATCGAAGATTCTCAGACCGGCGAGACAGAAGGCTCGGAGATCACTGAGAGAAGCATTGAAATGAATCTGGAACGTGAACTTGTATTTACCAAAGACTGATGTCCCGGCCCGGAGGACGCCGGATGCCGGCCTGAAGGCGGCATGGCCGCAAAGAAAAACAGATTCGGAAATTTGACTGACGTCTTCCTTTGGCAGCATCGTGTGCGGCAGCAAACGGGAGCGGCAAGAGGAAAATGCATGCAGGGAAAAATCATTAAGAGTATTGCGGGATTTTATGAAGTGGACACCGGCGGCGATCTCTACCGCTGCCGGGCAAAGGGGATTTTCCGGGCTTTGGGGAAAAAGCCTTTGGTGGGAGACGATGTTGAGATCGATATTACAGACGTCGTGAGTGTCCCCAAAGAGGGAAATGTGCGGGCGCTTCTGCCAAGGAAAAATGAGCTGGTTCGCCCCAATGTGGCCAACGTCGACCAGGCCCTGCTGATCTTTGCCATCACACATCCGGCACCCAGCTACAATATGCTGGACCGCTTTCTGATCACCATGCAGGAGCGGGAACTGGACGCGATCCTCTGCTTCAACAAGCGGGATATAGCGACAGAGGAGGAGATCTGCGAGCTGCGCGAGACCTATGAGGCCTGCGGGTGCACGGTCCTTTTTATCAGCAGCTTCATCCCCGAGAGCCTGGTCGAGGTCAAAGAGATCCTCCGAGGGAAGACCACTGTCCTGACCGGCCCCAGCGGCGCCGGCAAATCGACGCTGATCAACACGCTCTGTCCGGATGCCCATATGCAGACCGGCGAACTCTCCCGCAAGATCCGCCGCGGCAAAAACACCACCCGCCACGTGGAACTTCTGGCGGCCGGTGCGGAGGAGGGCTTTAGAGACACCTGGGTGGTCGACACTCCCGGCTTCACCTCTCTGTGGGTCCAGGACATTGAACCCGACCGCCTCCACTATTACTATCCCGAATTCGGGAAATGGGAGCCGGACTGCAGGTTTAACGGCTGCATTCACATCAACGAACCCGACTGTGCAGTCAAAGCCGCCCTGGAGCGCGGCGAGATCAGCCGGATCCGCTACCGCAACTACTGCGAGATCTACGATGAACTGCGCGGCAGAAGACCTGTCTATATTAAAAAATAACTTCCTGATTTGTGTAATCTGCCAAAAAAAGAGAGTAAATGCCTCCTGATCTTCTGGCTTGCCAGAATGTTCGGGAGGCATTATATTATTTACACTGTAAAGGTAAAACAGAAGAATTCAGTGAACTGTTTTCAGGAGGATGATATCTCATGAACTATGTAAAAACATTTATTTTCGGAATTCTGGCAGGAGTTTCCATCTCGATCGGCGGAACTGTTTTTCTGTCCCTGGACAACAAGGTGCTCGGCGCCGTGTTCTTCACAGTGGGACTGTTCACGGTATGTACTTTCGGATTTGACCTCTTTACCGGCAAGGTATGCTATGTGTTTGACAGAGACCTTCCCTATGCTCTGAGCGTGATCGTCATGTGGGCGGGCAACTTCGTCGGCGCCTGGCTGACCGCCTTTGCCGAGAGTCTGACCAGGATCGGACCCGCCCTTCAGGAAAAGGCGGCCGCCATGTGCACTGTCAAGTCCGATGACTCTTTCCTGAGCCTCTTTATACTCGGTATCTTCTGTGACATCCTGATCTATATCGGTGTTGACGGATATAACAAGAACCCCCACGAAGTCGGCAAATATCTCTCGCTCCTCTTCGGTGTCACTGTGTTTATCCTGTGCGGAACGGAGCACTGCGTCGCGGATATGTACTATTTTTCGATCGCGGGCATGTGGAATCCGCATACTCTTCTCTGCCTGCTTGTGATCTCTCTGGGCAATGCTTTCGGCGGTGTTCTGCTGCCGCTGGTGCGCAGGCTCAGATAAAACCGCGGCAGGCACAGCGGCCGGACTGCCGGCTGAGATAAAAGCCGCTGCAAACGCGGCGGCAGGACTGCCGGCTGAACTCACGCCGCGGCAGAAGCTGCAGCGGCGGGTCCGGGACCGGAAAAGAAGGCCGCAGATCTGACACCAACCGGAGCAGGCGGATTGCAGGAGGCTGAGTATTCATGGAAAAGCTGCGCTGCGTAGTTGAGCGCATTACCTACCATAATGAGATGAACGGTTATTCCGTGATACGCTGCAGGGCGAAGGGATTCGGCGAGCTGGTGACAGTTGTCGGCCTGATGCCGGAAGTTCACGTCGGGAGTGTCCTGCAGCTGACCGGCAGCTGGCGGATCGATGCAAAATACGGCCGCCAGTTTTCTATTGAGTCTTTTGAGGAGACCCTCCCCGCTACGGTCTACGGGATTGAAAAATACCTGGGGAGCGGGATGATCAGAGGAATCGGGCCAAAGTATGCCCGCAGGATCGTGCAGACCTTCGGCAGAGATACCCTGGATGTGATCGAGAATGATCCGGACAGGCTCTTTCAGGTGCCCGGAATCGGAAAGACACGTGTCGACCAGATCAAAAAGAGCTGGGCGGAACAGAAGGAGATCAAAAATATCATGCTCTTTCTGCAGGGCCACGATGTGAGCACCAGCCATGCGACGAAGATCTTCAAGACCTACGGCAGTGAGAGCATTTCCGTCGTGCAGGAAAATCCCTACCGCCTGGCCGACGATATCTGGGGGATCGGCTTCCGCACGGCGGACACGATCGCCGAAAAAATGGGATTCGGTCATGAGCGCTATGCCCGGCTCAGGAGCGGTCTTCTGTATACCCTGAACCGGCTGGCGGATGAGGGACACTGCTATGCGACCAGAAGCCTTTTGATCGGCAAAGCCTCGGAGCTGCTCGAGGTGGAGGACAATGTGCTCTCCCTGACCCTGGATGAGATGATCCGAGCAAAGGATGTGATCCTTGACCCGGTCACAGCAGTCAGGGAAAGAGGGACAGAGGCAGGACCGGCAGAGGCGGCGATCTATCTTCCTCCTTTTTTCTTTGCGGAGACGGGTGCGGCCAGGCGCCTGGGCAGGATTTTCAGAAACAGAGAGGGAATTGCTGTCCCTGCCGAAGGGCTTGCAGGCCGCATTGCCCAAAGGACAGGAATGAACTATGACGAAGTCCAGATCCAGGCGATCCTGACAGCGGTCCGCAGCAAGGTTCTGATCCTGACGGGCGGACCCGGTACAGGCAAGACAACGACAACCCTGGGGATCATTACCGCCTTCCGCAGCGCAGGCGCAAGGGTCCTCCTGGCCGCTCCGACGGGACGTGCCGCCAAGCGCATGTCCGAGGTCACGGGCCTTGAGGCCAAGACGATCCACCGCCTTCTGGAAGTAAAGCCCCCGGAGGGATATCAGAAGAATGAGGAAAACCCCCTTGAGGGCGATGTTCTGATCGTGGATGAGTGCTCCATGATCGACCTGCTCCTGTTTTACAATCTCTTAAAAGCTGTTCCGGATACCATGACACTCATTTTTGTCGGTGACATTGATCAGCTTCCCAGTGTCGGCGCGGGAAATGTCCTGCGCGACCTCATTGAATCGGAATGCTTTCCCGTGGTCCGTCTTACCCGCATCTTCCGTCAGGCTTCAAAGAGCCGGATCATCACAAATGCCCACCGCATCAACGAAGGTAAAATGCCGGACCTCTCCAACGGCAGAGACAGCGATTTCTTTTTCATGGACATGGAAAATCCTGTCAACCGGCGGAATCTCCCGGGTCTGCAGGATCTGCCGGAAAAGGATCAGAACGCACAGGCTGCCCTGAAGACGATCATCGATCTGGTCCAGACCAGGCTGCCGCGCTATTACGGTATCCCCTCATCGGAGATCCAGGTCCTCACCCCCATGCAGAGGGGCGTGGTGGGCGCCGCCAATCTCAACCAGGAGCTTCAAAAGGCACTCAATCCGCCGGCAGAGGGACGGGCTGGTGCACAGGGACTGAGGCGGGGAGGATTTCTCTTCCGTGCCGGGGACAAGGTCATGCAGATCCGCAACAATTACGACAAGGAGGTCTTCAACGGGGATATCGGCGTCGTACAGTCGGTTGACACGGAGGAAAGGACCCTGATCGTTCTGTTTGATGAGCGCCGGGTGGAATATGATGTCTCCGAACTGGATGAGCTGGTCCTGGCCTACGCCGCGACTATCCACAAGGCCCAGGGATCAGAGTATCCGATCGTCGTGATACCGGTCCTCATGAACCACTACATTATGCTGCAGCGCAATCTCATCTACACCGGCATCACCCGGGCCGGAAAAGTGCTCGTGATCGCCGGGACCAGGAGAGCCCTTTCCTATGCCGTCCGCAATGTGACGGTCACTGAACGGAATACCCTGCTCTGCCCAAGACTCAGGAAGGAGCAGGCCGCTCCCGCCATGAGTATCAATATAACGAATAGAAACGTACTTTAAAACAATTTTTAAAAAAGACGGAACATGACCTGCAGAAGATTGTACTGATATGGGTACGAGGGGGAAGACAGTGTTTTTTTTCCGAGACAGACAGCACACGAAATAAAAGTATGGTATGATTTCTGAAAGTGTCTTTTATCTGTATGCACAGGTTGTTCAGACAGTAAATATATCCTGCAGGGAGATTTTTGACAGGGTGACAGAAAACCAGGCATAGACTGATAAAGCGGATACTTTATTATATCTTTTGGATAGGAGGAACAATGTCATGAACAGTCTGGACAACTGCATTAATTATCTGCTTACAGGGGCACAGCATACAGTTTTTCAGTACATGAAGAAGAATCTGGCCCAGTTCGACATCACACCCATTCAGTACGGTGTTCTGGGATGTATCTGGGAATTTGACATGCACAATCCCAAGGACATTGCAGCCCATCTCGGTGTGGAGAATTCCACAATTTCGGGAATACTGGAACGCATGGAGAACAAGGGGCTGATCCGCCGTATGATCGACAGTTCCGACAGGCGTTTCATCCACATTGAACTCACAGATATTTCCAAAAACATTGAAATACCTGTGAGAACAGTCGTCACAGAAGTTGACAAAAATGTGCTTGAGCAGTTCAGTGATGAGGAGATCACAGTGCTCAAAAACATGCTTCGGAAGATCACAGTACTGGATCTTTAAGAAGCGATGCGGCATGATCTAAAGCCGCTGTATGAAGTGAAGACGATTGTCAGTGAACCGGATCCTGCGATCCGGTTCTTTTTTTGTGCGTCAGTGTGCCGCAGATCAGGTCCCCGGAGCGGCAGGACCCGTCAGCTTTTACTTCGTAGACAATATAATTGTATTACTTTATAATAGTGCACAAAAAACGGTCCGGTGGGGGCCGGATCGAACCTGAGAAAAAAGAAAGGGAATGTTGCAGAACATGAATATCATTGTATGTGTCAAACAGACGCCGGAGGCGGGCAGAGGAGAAATGAACCCGGGTACGGGGACAGTCTGCCGCACCGGTCAGAAGCAGGTGATCAATCCGTTTGATCTGTATGCCATGGAGGCTGCGCTGAGGGTGCAGGAGAAGGAGCCGGACACGAGGATCATTGCGGTGAGCATGGGACCGGCATCCGCGGCCAGCGTGCTGCGGGACTGTATCGGTCTGGGAGCGGAAACCGGATATCTGGTTTCCGACCCTGCGTTCGAGGGATCGGATGTCCGCGGGACTGCACAGGTCCTTGCGCGGGCGGTCCGCGTCATTGAGAAGCGCGAAGGGATACGCGCGGACGCGGTTTTCTGCGGAGCCAAGACCGTAGACGGCGGAACCAGCATGCTTGGACCGGAACTGGCCCAGTTCCTGGGAGTTCCCCAGGTGACCTATGCCCTGCACTGCAGTCCGCAGAAAACACAGGAACTGCAGAAAACACAGGAAATGCAGGAAGCGCAGAAGCTGCAGGAGTCACAGAAACTGCAGGGAGGAGCTGGCCTGCAGAATATGCCTGAAGAAGCAGGCGCCCGGGGTATCTTTTTCCGCGTGGAGAAGGAAGATGACAGGGGCAACCGGATCTACTGTCTCCCTGCTCCCTGCCTGGTGACCTTTACCAAGGCCTCCTTCCAGGTGCGCTATCCGCTGATCGCCCGCATCCTGGAGGCGGAGAGCATGGAACTGCCTGTACTGACGGCGGAGGAGATTCTGGCAGAAGAGCTGCCCGGGGCAGGTCTTTGCGGGGACAATTCTGCCGCGGCAGGTCCCGGCGCCGCAGCAATGCAGGTGCAGGCGGTACAGCTTCGGAAACTGGAGAAGCAGAGCCAGATCATTGAGGATCCCGACCCTGTAAAAGCAGTTGCTGCGCTGGCGCAGAGGCTGTTTTCAGAAGGTATTCTCTGAGCAGGGGGAGGGAGTTTCAAATGAAAAAAGAAATCTGGACATATCTGGAAACTGACGGCAGGGGAGAACTGCTCCCCACATCAATAGAACTTTTGGCAAGGGCAAAGGTCATCGCAGCGGCGGCAGAGCAAGCGGAAGAGGAGAAATATACGATCTGCGCACTGCTGGCAGGGGCGGATCATGACGCCCTTCAAAATGCAACCGAAAAGGCGCTCGGCGCCGGCGCGGACAGGGCTGTTCTCATCGAGGGCCCTGAGCTTGCGGTCTACAGGGCCGAGTACTACTCGGACGCCGTAGGAGAGCTGGCTGAGAAAGAAAAGCCGCAGATGATCCTCTTTGAGCGCACGACGGACGGCATGGATCTGGCTCCCCGCCTGGCCGCGCGGCTTGGGTCAGGCATGATCTCCGACTGTGTCGATCTTGCCGCAGAGGACGGGAAACTTCTGTGGATCCGCCATGCTTTCGGCGGGACAGCGGCAGTCTCTGCTTCATTCCGGGAGCAGGAGAGCACGCAGATCATCTCTATCAGGCCCGGAAGCTTTGGCGGCATGACAGGAAGAGGGAGCGAAGCGGCGGGGCAGCCGGATACGGAACGGAGTGTGCCGGAAAAAGACGGCGCAGTTTCCCTGGTAAACTACAATTCCGCTGACAGGGCGGGCAGAGCGGCAGGAGAGAGGATTGCAGCCCCGGAGCTTGTGGAGGTTCTCGAGGCCGCAGCGGACCGGGGCATGGATCCGGCTTCCGCCAGGGTCATTGTGGCGGGCGGCAACGGCGCCGGACCCGAGGGATTTAAACTCATCGAGGAACTGGCGGAGCTTCTGCACGGCGCTGTGGGAGCCTCCCGCGTCGCGGTCGACAAGGGCTGGATCTCCCATGCCCATCTGATCGGACAGAGCGGGATCACGGTCACACCGGACCTGTATATCAACTGCGGGATTTCCGGTTCCGTCCAGCACATCGTCGGCATGCGCGACGCCAAATGCGTGGTCTCGATCAACAAAGATCCCAAGGCACTGATCTTCAACGTCTCTGATTACGGAATCGTAGGAGATCTGCACAAGGTGCTGCCGGCGCTGATCGCTGAGATCCGCCGCCATCGCGGGTGAAGAAAATGCGGAGGGGGGAGAAAAACATTCTTTCTCCCCCTCCTCTTTTTATTGTCAATTTTCCACAAAATAGTGCCCCGGTTTTTTGCGGTATTGACAAATCGGATGCAAGATGATTCGGAAACCTTGTTATTTTTATGGGTTCATGTTAGTATAAATAGACAAAATCCACAGGCTTATATTTTTTTGCGCAAATAATTAGCATACTAAATATTATGGGGGTATAGAACCTGACCGGATGTACGCAGTGAATGTATTGGATGCTGGACGGTATCCATGGTGGCTCCGGGTTCTCCCTCCATCTGATCTGCGGCATGGGATTATAAGAATGGAATAATAAATACGGGATCCCGTGTCGGCCTGAAAAGCGGCGGAAACGGTATTCATTTACAAGAAAAAACATTCTTTTCATTTACCGGAATGGAAAAACGGTGTATCATTAATATGTATATTTGCTGTGTCGTCTGTGATGATAATCATGATCGGGATGGCAGAACAATATAGTAACCTTTATATATTCATTTAAGGAATCCACAAAACTCAAAGGAGGAACAAAATGGAATTCAAGAACTTACTGGTTGAAATCGAAGATGGTATTGCGGTCGTAACAATCAATCGTCCCAAGGCTCTGAACGCTCTTAACAGCGAGACACTGGCTGAGCTGGATGCCTGCTTTGCTGAAATCGAAGCTAATCCCGATGCAAAGGTTCTGATCCTGACCGGTTCCGGCCAGAAGTCCTTCGTCGCCGGCGCTGACATCTCCGAGATGGTCAACGGCACTGCTCCCGAAGGCCGCACCATGGGTCTGCTGGCCCGCGTTGCTTTCAAGCGCCTTGAGGATATGGAGAAACCCACCATCGCTGCAGTTAACGGCTTTGCTCTGGGCGGCGGCTGCGAGATCTCCATGGCTTGCGACGTTACTCTGGCTTCCGACAATGCCAAGTTCGGTCAGCCTGAAGCTGGCCTGGGCATCATCCCCGGCTTCGGCGGCACACAGAGACTTCCTCGTCTGACCAACAAGAAGATCGCGAAAGAGCTCATCTTCGGCGCTGACATCATGATCAGTGCAGAGGAAGCTATGCGCATCGGCCTTGTAAACCATGTCTATCCTCAGGATCAGCTCATGGATGAGGCTAAGAAGCTGGCTAAGCACTTCATGCTCAGCTCTCCTTACAGCATTGCTCTGGCTAAGCAGGCAATCAATGTCGGCCTTGATGTTGACCTCGATGCAGGCTTGAAGCTTGAGGCGAATATGTTCGGTCTGACCTTCGCAACATCTGATAAGAAGGAAGGCATGACCTGCTTCCTCGAGAAGAGAATGAAAGAGAGAAAGTTCATCGGCAAGTAATTCCCGGAGACATTTCTTTTGAAGAAACTTAAGTAAGCATTTTCCATCCATATGGACTGTGTTTCATGCCGCCGCAGGCTGTCCTGCCAGCGCCTGCGGCGGCATTTTTGATAATCTGTGCGGCTGCACACGAATTATTGAACAAGTGAATCATGTATACAGGTGATTTTTCTAAATTTCAATAATTGCCGGTTTGATTCATGTCTGCGGCTATGAACCGCGTTTACAGATTCAGTTTACAGATTCATATGAATATCATTTGAAGGAGTATATATCCATGTCAGTTAAACCTATTATCAGTGCAGCGGAAGCCGCAAAATTTGTCCAGGACGGCATGACCTTTACCACATCCGGTTTCGTCGCATGCGAGATGCCCGAGTCCCT
>DGRU01000170.1 GCA_002390025.1 Lachnospiraceae bacterium UBA4380 | reverse complement strand
GAGCTTGTCAACAACTTTTTTATTCTTTTTTCTGTTCCGTAAACCGGATCAGAAGAATTGTCTTGTTGTTGTGCCGCTCTTTTTCAGCGGCGAGATGTATCTTAACACAGGGAAAAATGGTTTGCAAGCACTTTTTTTCACTTTTTTATTTTCAATATTTTTGTACACAATACATGATTTGTCTGACATCTTGACAGGTCTCATTCCGCGGCCGCATGAGCCTTTCCCTGCCTGAGGAACATGTTCCTTTATGAGCATAGTTCCTGCTGCAGATCCGGGTCTCCTGCTGACCCGTCATACGCGGACCTATCCTGCAGAAACCCGTCACATAAACCCCGTCATACGGAAGCCCTTCGTATATGTGCCTGCCGTCTCATTTATTATTTTTCCAGATGTGTCACGCTCTCCGGCAGACGGTCAAAAACCGTTTTGTCGTCGATCGGATTACCCGCTACTTCCAGCCAGAAGAGTTCTTCCATCTGTAAAACCGGGCCGATATCTCTGATCTTGTTTCCGTTCATAGTCAGGACCTTCATCATGGGCAGATCGTACAGGACGCTGATATCTTCCACCTGGTTGTAGCCAAAGCTCAAGTGTACCAGGTCATTCAGCTCTCCGACCGGGCTGATGTCCGTAATCTGGTTTTTGCTCACCCGGAGAGTGTTGATTTTTCTCATACCGCCGATTCCCTTGATACTGGTGATCTGGTTTTCGTTTACGTCCAGTAATTCCACATTGTCCAGCACATAGATCGGAGACAGGTCCTCTATTTTGTTTTTTGCTATTTCCAGCGTGCGCAGTCTGAACAGACCCGCCAGAGGGGCCAGATCACTGATCTGGTTACTCTCAAGCAGGAGTTTTTCCAGTTTTGTCAGACCGGCAAGTTCTTCCATGCTGGTGATATTGTTGGTCGGCGCTTCCAGAACTTTGAGATTCAAAAATTCAGACAGGCCGGACAGATCGGAAATCTTCTCACTGTCCTCTTTTCCGCCGCCTCCCAGCTTCAGCTTTTCAGTTCCGAGGGCGATCCGCCTCGTGATCGGCTGATCGTCCTCCAGTCCCAGGCTGGCCCGGATGGCTTTTTCAAGGGCGGGATCCGCAAAAGTCAGTTCCTCATTCGGGTCAGATGACTTTTCCGTCCCGTTGTCCGCACTTGTTCCCGTTTGAGCAGGAGATTCTGTTTTTCCTGTCCCCCCTGCTGCAGAAGCTGCCTCTTCCTCTTCCTCTTCCTTTTCCTTTCCATTTCCCGCTGTCCCTGCAGATGAGGGTGTCTCTCCTGCGGCAGTATCTGACTGAGACAGGGTCGTACTTCCCGTCTCCGCAGGTCCGCTGCCGGGCAAAGGGTTCTCCGCAGAGGCTGAAGAGGATCCGCTATTATTCAGAAATCTGCTGCCAATGGACAGACCCGTCACAAAAAACATGGCCAGCACCAGGATCTCGATTGCAATTTTGACCGCAGAAGCTGTCCTGTTTTTTTCAGGGGCTTTCTGCGGCTTCGGAAGAGAAGGTACTGCCTCTGCGGGGTCCGTCACGGCATAGTTTTCAAAGAGGCAGCTCTCCAGAGCCTGGCGGAATTCCCCGGCAGTTGCAAAGCGGTTTTCGGGATAATAGGAACAGGCTCTGAGGATAACGGAAGCCAGTCGGGGATCTGCTCTTGCGGGCAGGGGAAGCTGTTCTCCTCTCATACGCCGCATCCAGGCATGTCTGCGCGATCCGGAATCAAGCATCTGCTGGCTCACTCTGAGAAAAGGCAGAAAAGAATCGTTCATGAGCTGATATAGCACGATTCCGAGGGAATAGATGTCCGCCTTATTGTTGTAGGCTCTGCCGGTATAGACTTCCGGCGCCATATAGGGAGGTGTTCCGGCGCCGCTCATGGACGCGCTCATATAGACATGTTCCATGGTCCTGGAAATGCCGAAATCTCCCAGCTTGAACCCGGTCCTGTCACCGTAGAAAATATTGCTGGGCTTGATGTCTCTGTGGATGATGTTCTGGCTTTCACAGGATTCCAGTGCTTTGCAGATATCAATTCCCAGACCTATTACGCCCTCGCGGCTCATGGCCTGCGTTCCCTCCCGGATCGAATTTGCCAGGCAGTTCAGTTTTTCCATGCGGATCATGATCAGGCAGGAATGATCATTTCTGCTGACATGATAGTCCTCAATGGAGACAACATTCGGATGCCCCTTGAGGCGGATCATCGCCCTGATCTCAGTGCTGACGTTTTTGACAAATTCTTCGATCAGCGTATCCGAAAAGGTATAGAGGTGCCGGTCCTCCCCCTGTGTACGACCATCTTCAAAGGATTCCAGATAGAGGACCTTCAGGGCGCCGGTCAGTATGTTCCCTGTCTTTCCGTTCTCCAGGTCATTTCTATATATTTCGTATACCGCGCCGTAGGTTCCGTTTCCCAGTTTCCCTGCTATTTTCCAGTCTTTCCACACAGCACTCAGATGCTGCTGTACCATGCCTGTTTCAAGTATCATGTGTCGTCACCGTCATTGTCTTTCTCTGCGATCATGCCTTCCGAATTCCGATCCTCTCCTGGATCTCTCCGGAAATGAAGCTTGCTCCGCTCTTGAACAGGCTTCCCAGCGTTTCATGCAGTTTATGCTTTTCAGAGGCATCAAGGTTTTTGTAAGCGCGCAGGAGCTCCGGTATGCTGCGGAACTGCTCCGCCGCAATTTCCGAAACATTTTCCATGCCCGTGTCCTCCAGCAGAGTAAAGACACTGTCCACAGCATCTCTGCGCTCCTCCGGCGTCATTCCGTAGACCCACGCCTCGATCGCCCGTTTCATCAGGATGCTTCCCTCAGAGAGATCATCCGCCTCCTCGAAACGATTGCGCATGATCTGCCAGCTCAGAGCATCGTGCTGCCAGATTCCCTTTTCGCTGCTCTTTACCGTTTTATGATAATATCTGCTGTTGAGCAGAACTCCGAATAGAGATTCCTCCGGGATCACGCTGTTCACCCGGGGCATGATCTCCAGGTACTCTTCCGCCTCCGTAACTTCTTCTAAAAAACCGGGACCGTCGTTGGTATGGACGCGGACAATCCTGTCCCGGACTTCCTTGTCGCAGAAGGCTGCCGCAAACACAGCGAAATTCCCCCCTTTGGAATGACCGCCGACGCGGATGGGAAAATCAGCTTTCTCCTGCACGTCCCCCGCCTCTGCAGCAGTTCCCTCCTTAGCGCCGGCATCAGGGCGCCTGCCGTACAATCTGTTGAGATACTCGACCGCGCTTTTCTGTCCCTCTGTCTCTTTCATAAAGCTGAAAGTAAAATCTTCTTTCCAGCCGATCAGGGTATCATCTGTGCCCCTGAAAGCAGTAAAAGCGGATCCGTCAGACAAAAAGAAAGTGATCGCGGACATCTGCTCGTTTTTTTCCTGAGAGACCGTATTGACATACCCTCCGACCAGCATATCGCCGAAACGGGCGCCGCTGCACAATTTGTCCAGCACGTAGGGAGCCAGTTTGTACAGGGTTCCGCTGTTCAGTATTTCCGCCTCGGAATGAAGCTTCCAGAACCGTCTGACGACATCCGCAATCCTGACCACCGGGATCGCACCCATGCGCAGCGAATCCGCCGCCGCTTCTTCCTCCAGTCCCGGAACGATTCCTTCATAGTCCACATAGGCGGCTTCCGAGAGCACAAGACTGTCAACATCATTAAAAGGGTCTGCCGAGAAGGGAACATCTCCACGCCAGTCCAGATAATCCAACATATTTGCCATAGTATTAACCTTCTCTCCGGTATCGGGGTTATCTGACCTCTCCATACTGTATGTCCGCACACTATCTGTTACCGGCCCTTCCCGGAAAGGCTAAAGGAGCACCGGCAGGAGCAGAAAATGCTGTTCCCGTCAGATTATACATGACCGGATTCGCTCTTTCAATGCAGCGAAAAAAAGGAGTGAGGTTTCCCTCACTCCCCGCAGACACATTACAATGACCAAAGGTCCTGTCAATCGTGTTTTATGAATTATTTGAAATACCTGTCAAGAAGGCCCTTGAAGCCCTGGCCGTGGCGAGCCTCGTCGCGAGCCATCTCGTGGATGCTGTCATGAAGAGCATCGAGACCCATCTCTTTGCACTTCTTGGCAAATTTGGTCTTGCCTGCGCATGCGCCGTTCTCAGCCGCAACACGTGCCTCGAGGTTAGCCTTTGTGGAAGCAGAAACGACCTCACCGAGCATCTCGGCATAGCGGGCAGCATGATCAGCTTCTTCGAAAGCAGCCTGGCGATAGAAAGCGCCGACTTCAGGATAGCCTTCGCGGATAGCTGCTCTGGACATAGCAAGATACATACCTACTTCAGAGCACTCGCCTGCGAACTCTGCACGAAGGAATTCCTTCATCTCGTCATCCAGATCAGATGCGATGCCGATCTTGTGCTCGGAAGCCCATGTCAGCTCTGCTGTTTCATCGAGGGGCTCGAATTTGGATTTGGGCTGTTTGCAGATAGGGCACTTCCAATCGTCCGGAAGATCCGCAAATTTTACGCCTTCCTTCTCCTCATCATAGATGTGACCGCAGATAGAACATTTGAATTTCATTCTGTAACTCCTTTCCAAAAAAACCTCACACATTTACTGTTGTGTAAACGATTGTTCCACAAATATTATGCAGTCTTCCGACAGCTTTAGTCAACGCTAACTGCACGTTTGCGGATACATCATTTAACAGCATATTTATGATTGCATCATTTACATGAAAAAAACTGCATCAGTCCTCCATGGACTCAATCGCTTCGACATAACCCATGAGTCTGTTCCTGCGGTCTTTGCCCATATTATTGTAGGCATTGATCAGATGACCCAGCTCGGTCTTCTTTCCGACCACATACCAGTCTGCACGGCTCTTGCGGGATCCGTTTTTTTCAATCCCGGACAGAAGCCATTCGGGAGTTACATCCAGGACTTTACAGATGACCATGATCTTCTCGGATGTCGGATTCGTCTTTTTCTTCTTCCATTCACTGATCGTGCTCTGGAGAATGCCTGTCTCCTCAGAAAACTGTTTCTGCGTCATATGCATCTGTGCCAGTTTCTCAAATATTCTCTCACTGATTGTCATTGGGGGCCCTCCATCAGAAAACAGTTTCTGTAAAATACTGTGAAAAAGAATTACACTTGCGGTTTGCAATGAATAAACGCATTCATTTACATGAATTATACACCATTGCCAATTACTGTCAAGAATATATTCTCTCCGGCTCTCTGCATCTTACCGCGCCTCTCTGCGCTTTTGTGTGCATTAACGTTTCGCACGCGCCATCCACTCCGGCACGCAACATGCACAAGATTTTCATCCTTTTTTCTGTAGGTATGTAGATATTTCAGATAGCAATTAATTCGCGTCTGCTATATAATATTAGTTAATGAAACCAATACCTGGGCTGCTGAAAAAACCGCCCGCGTAAGACAAAAACAGGAGGATGTTACTATGGGTTGTTTCTACTGTGATGAGCACCACGAAGGCCGCGAGGCCATTATGTTCAAAGTCGGCGAGATGAAGGCCGGCGTTCTGTATCTGTTCAAGGATCAGGCACACAAGGGCCGCTGCGCTCTTGCTCTGAAGGCTCATAAGAAAGAGCTCTGCGAGTGCACCGAGCAGGAGAGAAATGATTACTGTGCAGATCTGGCAGCTGCTTCCGGCGCTATCAAGAAACTCTGGGGCTGCACCAAGATCAATCTCGGTTCTTTCGGCGATTCGAACCCTCATCTTCATTTCCATATCGTTCCCAAGTATGAGGGCGGCTTCGAATTCGGCGGCAGCTTCGCAATCACCAATCCCGATCCCGTATTCCTGAAAGATGAGGAGTATCAGGAGATGATCGCTGCTCTGCAGAAAGAGCTCGGAATCTGATCCGCTCAATAGTTCGATCATTCCCAACGAAAAATTCAAGACCCGCACGCGGGCCTTGCGCGCGTATCCGGCGGCTGTTATGAAGTCACGGATATTGCGCACTGAAGAATGTGAAGAATAAATCGAGTAGGAGGCGGTCAATAGA
>DGRU01000015.1 GCA_002390025.1 Lachnospiraceae bacterium UBA4380 | reverse complement strand
CCGCGACGACCACCCTGTCCGCAGGCCTTGCAAAGATGCAGGGACAGTACGGCAGTGATTATCCCACGATGATGGCATCTGCAGTCCTCGCAGTCATCCCCATGATCGTGATCTATGTGATCTTCCAGAAGCAGTTTGTCGAAGGTATCGCTACTTCCGGCGGAAAGCTCTGATGATCGAAATGCTAAAACCTGTAGCGCCGATCCGGTTTCGGAAGACGATCCCTCTCAAAAAAATACAGGTATAAGAGTAAGCCGGAACTTCCATTCTCCTTAGAAGTTCCGGTTTACCATGTTACAAAGGGGAGAATACAATGTTTGAGAAATGGCGGTCCGGCTACAGAGCAGAAAAGGAAAAGCTGCGGGGGAAATCCGCGCGGCAAAAGCTCGGTTATGTATGGGATTACTATAATCTGTGGATCATCGGCCTCCTGTGTCTGATCTGCTTCGGTGCTTTCGCGGTCCACCAGGCCAGGACAGCGCTCAAAGATCACTGGTTCTACCTCACCATTACCAACACCCGGCAGGATGTCGGCACGAATTCGGACTTCTGGAAGGGGTATGTGGACTATACCGGCTACGACGTGACACAGAAGATTGTCGAATTCAACGACGAGATCTATTTTGATTACAGCAAAAACAGAGCGGCCGGCAACAAATATTATGAGGTCTTTGTGGCAACTGTTGACGCAGGTGTCCTGGATGCAGTCACAATGGAACCGGAGGAGCTGTCCTCTCTGGGACAGAGCGGGCGCCTCATGGACCTGCAGGATGAGCGGTGCAGAGCAATCTATGAAAAATATAAAGACCGCCTCATCTACAGCATCCCCTTTGACACCGAATACAGCGCGGATCCCGTGCCCGTGGGCATTGATATCAGCGACAGCATTCTGATGTCGGAATATCATATCTACACGGACGGATGCGCCCTTGGAATCGGCGCCCGGAGCAGCAACATCGAGGCTGTGGAGAAATTTCTGGAATACATTTACGACGGGAGGTCCTGACAGGAGATATGAGAGAACTCATGAGCAGTTTTTTGAGTAATGACAGTGCATTCGGCAGACTGATGACACGCTGCGGCGTCGTCATCGGCGCAAACCTGATGTTTGTGCTCTTCAGCCTTCCTGTCATTACTATCGGTGCTTCCTACGCTGCACTGGAATATACGCTTTTCCGCATGGAGCGCGGCGACGGCGTCATCAATCCCTTCAAAGAGTTCTGGAAGGGCTTCAGGACCAACTGGAAACAGGCGACAGTGACCTTTGTGGCTGCGGCAGCCCTGGCGGCTTTCCTTCTGATCGATCTGCGGATCACCAGGCTGGCCGGCGGGATGATACACATCCTTCGCATTCCTGTCCTTGCCATCCTGATCCTGGAAGTCTCCCTGCTCCTGTGGCTTTTTCCGGTCATGGCCTGCTTTGCGGACACACTTCCCAATCTGATCAGGAACAGTGTCTTTTTTGCCTTCCGCAAGATCTGGAAGCTTCCCGTGCTTCTCTTTTTCCATCTGTTCTCTCTCTACCTGAGTGCCACTGATGCACAGTACCAGCCCCTCTATGCCTTCATCTGGACCTTCTTCGGCTTCGGCCTGCTGGCCCTTTTGGACGCAAAGCTGATGCTGCCCGATTTTATACCCTACCTTCCCCTGGTGGATGAATGCGGCGACAGGATCCTCGAACCGGAAGGGGAGGAATCAGAGAGTGTATACGATTACACCGGCAGAGTGGAATCTGTCGCTTCCGTCCGCATGCATGCCGGGGAAGAGAAGAGTGACAGGAGTGCTCACAAATCCGAGAAGGAGATCCTCGACGATATGATGCGCCTGGGAATGTGACAGCCGCTGATGCGGGGAAGCGTATGATCTGAAGCCATGGGTCGGTCAGCAGCAAGTCTGTCTGACGATAGAAATAACAAAAAATAAATGGCAAAAAACAGAAATATACAGAAATGAAAAAATATTAAAAAAACGCTTGCATTTATGAAATGGTTCTGATAATATATGTCTTGCGTTGAGCAAGAGCTCAGCAAACTAAAAAATGGCTCGTTGGTCAAGGGGTTAAGACGCTGCCCTCTCACGGCAGAATCATGGGTTCGATTCCCGTACGAGCTGCGATGAAAGAGATAGGTGACTATCTCTTTTTTTCTATTCACTTGTTCTTTCTATTCCCGAAAGCCATATCCCCGGGTTTACACATCCCAAAATCATAGAGGATCATACAATGTACTGCTCAAGGATCTTAGCATCGGGCTGTGCATTTCTTGTTTTGTAAACGATTCCATGTTCATGCAAACATACATTTCAACATGTATTACATCCTTTTTCCCATTTTTTCGCACGACATTACGACATAGAATAAAGATTGTATCAGGGACAAATCCTCAGTACGGTCAAGTATGCCGAATCTGTTTGTCCGGCAGTAATTGAAAGATTCGCCTGCGAGTCCTGAACAAGCATCAATTTCGCCTGTCAGGATCATATTGAAAGCGCGGGAGGTGTGAATGAACGAGATTCTGGATACTAAAGCTTTTTCGGGGTATACACATTCGGATTCTTTTCGATGTCTGGAGAATCTTCCGAGAATGTCATCGGATCTTTTTCTGTCCTATTGCGGATGGGAGAGGACAACTCCTTTACAGCTCTTTTCCCCTGTCGAGCGAAGAAACCATGTCATCCACTTTGTCCTGAGCGGCAAAGGGAAAATGGTTTTCGGGAATAAGACCTGGGAGATTGCCAAAGGACAGATTTTTTATATCGCTCCCGGTGAGAAGATCGGCTATGTTTCTGACCGAGATGATCCCTGGTCATATGTCTGGATCGGATATAACGGAGTCCAGGCGGAAGAGTATTCCCGGATGGCCGGCCTCACACTGGAAAGCCCTGTGCGCTCCAGTGCAGCGACCAAGGAGATTTCGGATCTGGTAGAGGAAATCCTCAAAGCGCAGGCACTTACCGCTGCAGATAACCTCTACCGCATGTCGATCGTATTGAAGATCATGTCCATTTTGATCAGGGAGCATGAGCAGACCACGGATGCTCCCTCCAGAAGTCCGGAAGAGCCGGATTTCGTCAGAATGGCCATGCAGTATATCTCCAAGAATTTTGAAAAAAATCTGCGGATCCACGATATAGCGTCGGAACTGGGAGTAAGCAGAAGTTACCTGAGCAGCTGCTTCAAAAAATCTGTCGGATGCTCACCCCAGGCCTTCATCCTGAATCTTCGCATGGAAAGGGCAGGCAGCCTTTTGAGGACGACGACGCTTCCCGTCAACGTGATCTCGGGTGCTGTCGGCTATCAGGACCAGCTGGCTTTTTCCAAGATTTTCAAACAGTTTTACGGCGTCAGCCCCAGGGACTTCAGAAAAGGCGGCTTCGAAGTGGTCAGATGTACCCAAAAAGGCGATTTTGAGAACACCATGCTCTGAAATACTTACGTGCAGCACTCCGGCAGACTTTGCTCAAAATGTATAAATTTTTTGCGGACCAGTCGGTATGAAGCATTGCCTTTCGGCCAAGCGGTGGTATATATTAACTTCAGCTGCACAAAATCTTGAAAAAATATTTTCTAGTATGCTTGCATTTGCCGGCTGATTGTGCTATTGTAGCAATGTTTATTGAAGGATAAATGATTCAATGATCATTCTGTAATACTAAAATGCAGGGTTCAATAATAAAGAATTTAATATCGTAATCTTAAAAAGTGGGCCCGCAAGTCCCACTTTTTCTGTGTGTATTGAAAGGTTTCTATGAAGAAAAAAAAGACTGCTAAAAACGTATATCAGCAGTATGAAGAACGCGCCGAAGCCATTGCGGCTCCGATCGCGGAAGAGTTCGGCATCCGGATCTACGATGTGGAATATGTCAAAGAGGGAGAAGAGTTCTATCTCAATGTCTACATTGACAAGGACGGCGGTGTGACCATCGGCGACTGTGAAAATGTCAGCAGGCTCCTCTCCGATGCACTTGACAAAGATGATCCCATCAAAGATCCCTATACCCTGATCGTTTCCAGTCCCGGCCTGGGACGGGCCCTGACAAGGGACAGACACCTGCAGCAGAGTATCGGCCAGGATGTTGAGATCCACCTCTATAAACCTCATGCGGAGACCGGCGAAAAAGACATCCGCGGAGAGCTTGTAGAGTTTGATGATATGCAAATCGTTGTCAATGCCGACGCTCCTGTCCCTGCAAAGGGAAAGGGGAAGGCAAAGGGCAAGAAAAAGGGAGCAGCAAATCCTGCCATGGAAGCGGCACCTGAGACTGCGGAAGTGACGGATGATCCCGCTGCGGTATCTGCAGATGAGAAACAGGCAGATCGATCCGGAAGGCAGAGGCTGACAGTGGACCGCAAAGAGATTGCCTCCATCCGGCTGGCATTTGACTTTGAATAAATGAAGGAGACAGCATGAACACTGAGTTGAAAGAGGCGATTCTCGCCCTGGAAAAAGAGAAGAACATCAGCAGCGAAACACTGTTTGAGGCAATCGAAAATGCCCTCATGACAGCCTGCAAGAGCCACTTCGGCAAGGCTGAGAACGTGAAAGTTGAGATCGACCGCGATTCCTTTGATTATTCCTGCTATGCAGAGAAGACTGTTGTAGAGACCCCCGAAGAGATCGAGGATGATCTGGAGCAGATCACCCTTGAGGATGCCGCAAAGATCCAGAAGGGTGCACAGGTCGGCGATGTTGTTCATGTAGATATCAACAGCAGAGACTTCGGACGTATTGCGACAC
Organism: Lachnospiraceae bacterium UBA4380; assembly: GCA_002390025.1. Classification (GTDB taxonomy): domain Bacteria; phylum Bacillota; class Clostridia; order Lachnospirales; family Lachnospiraceae; genus CAG-791. Next base: position 42 of record DGRU01000015.1, on the reverse strand, counting down.
AGATCGCCAAGAACGTCATCATGCAGAAGATCCGCGAGGAAG